>CAJXHE010000051.1 GCA_913051865.1 uncultured Flavobacteriales bacterium | reverse complement strand
GGCTAAGAAGCCAGCGGCTAAGAAGCCAGCGGCTAAGAAGCCAGCGGCGAAGAAGCCAGCAGCGAAGAAGCCAGCGGCTAAGAAGCCAGCAGCGAAGAAGCCAGCAGCTAAGAAGCCCGCAGCTAAGAAGCCCGCAGCTAAGAAGCCCGCAGCTAAGAAGCCCGCAGCTAAGAAGTAAATTACTTCTATATCATATAAAAAAAAGAAAGGGAGGCATCGGCCTCCCTTTTTCTTATGCGTATCTTTGCGTCATCGATTCTCAAGTCCTAATAAACGAGGAGCAATTTGAGCTCATACTCGACCGGCTCGCGCATCAACTGCTCGAGCATCATGATTTCACAAATACTGACCTCATTGGTTTACAACCCAGAGGGGTCATACTGGCACATAGGTTGCAAGAAAAACTCTCTATGTTACTTGATAACAAAGAGATTAGATGTGGCGAGCTCGATGTGACATTTCACAGAGATGACCTCAGGATGCGAGACAAACCACTTGCGCCCCAACAAAATAAAATGGAGTTTATTGTAGATGGAAGGAGCGTTATTCTGGTGGATGATGTCTTCTTTACAGGCCGAACCATAAGGGCAGGTTTAGACGCGCTTTTGGCATATGGGAGACCTGATAAAGTTGAATTGGCTGTTTTGATAGACAGAAGGTTCAGTAGAGAATTGCCAATTGAACCTACCTATATTGGAAAACAGATAGATAGTATTGTCGGCCAGCATGTCATTGTGGAATGGAAAGAGGAGAATGGATCCGATTGTGTATTACTTTTCAATTCTAAACCTGAATGAGTAAACTTTCAGTTAATCACCTGTTGGGTATTCGCGGTATGAATCGTGACGACTTGGAGCTCATTTTTAATACGGCTGCTGAGTTTAAAGAAGTTTTGAATCGACCTATTAGAAAAGTCCCTTCTCTACGGGATTTAACAGTCGCAAATTTGTTTTTTGAAAATTCTACCCGAACACGTTTGTCATTTGAATTGGCACAAAAACGCTTGTCTGCTGACGTCGTCAACTTTTCGGCTGCCAGTTCATCTGTTAAGAAGGGTGAGACGCTTGTAGATACAGTCAACAACATCATTGCCATGAAAGTTGACATGGTTGTGATGAGACATCCGCATCCTGGAGCGACTCATTTTCTTGCCGAGAAAGTCAATTCCACTTTCATTAATGCCGGAGATGGAACTCACGAGCATCCCACACAAGCGCTTCTAGATGCATTTAGTATTAGAGAGAGATTCGGGAATGATCTTGAGGGTAAAAAAATTGCCATAGTAGGTGACATACGTCATTCAAGAGTAGCCTTGTCAAATATTTTAGCTCTGAAGCTACTTGGAGCGCGTGTTCGTATTTGTGGGCCCGCGACATTAATACCAAAGCACATGCACTCTTTGGGTGTTGAAATAAGTCATGATTTTGATGAAACATTGGTGTGGGCTGATGTTGTTAACATGTTGCGCATTCAACACGAAAGACAAGGAGATTCAACATCGATACCCTACTTTCCGTCAATTCGTGAATATACAATGAACTTTGGATTGACTCAAGAGCGATTGCAGAGGCTTGACAAACAGCTAACTATACTTCATCCTGGTCCAGTTAATCGAGGTGTTGAGATATCAAGTGGTATCGCAGACAGTGACCATTCCTTAATATTAGATCAAGTAGAGAATGGTGTGGCGACGCGAATGGCAGTAATGTACTTGTTAGCAAGGCGATAAGTTTCTTAAAATTTAATGCAAAAAATATGGTCAAATAGTTATATTTGACCAGAACACACTCCAGATAATGAATTTCTCTATTGAACACCGCGACAATGTCGCAATACTGTCATCTAAAGTTGAAAAGCTAGATGCACTTCAAGCGCCTGACTTAAAAGCGCAGCTCGTATTACTCGGTAAATCAGGAACCAAAAACATCGTCCTTGATTTGTCTGAATCGAGATACTGTGACTCAAGTGGTTTAAGTGCGGTTTTAGTTGGCAAAAGACTCTGTGGTGATGCAGGAGGTTCTTTTGTCTTATGCGGCTTACAACCCAGTGTAGAAAAGCTCATTTCAATTGCGCAATTACATCGTGTCTTAAATATTGTGCCTACTTTACAAGAAGCAGTAGATATGGTGTATATGGAGGTGCAGGAAAGAGAAGTTGGTAAAGAAGACTAACCAAATTATAAAAAATAAAACAATGAATAAATTTTACTCCTTTTTACTCGCAGTGGCTATCTCAAGTACTGCTTTTGGTCAATGTGTTTCGGATTTTGATTTCGGCGAAGAAAGCTTCGGCGTATCTCCTGACCCAAGTCTTGGTGAGAATTTCGTGTCAGGCGTTGTTGGGCAGGAATACATGGATGTCATTCATATTCTAATTCCAAATTTTGCTTCAGATGTTGATGAGTCTTATCCTCCCTCACTGCCTATTGATTCAATCAACCTCATTGAGGTTGTCATGACAGACATTGTCACTAATGTGGTATATACTCCAGAAGAATTGGGATTAATGGTCGTGTGTAACAACAATGGTGATTCACCTAACCCATGTATGTTTATTGGCGGACTTCAATACTGCGCTTCAATTCAGGGTACGCCCACAATTCCTGGAATGTATAAAATTGATTTATTGGTACTTGGTTGGTTGACAATTTTCGAGCCCTTTTCTGCAGAATTTGAATATGCAGACTTCTCATTAAATATTCAATGCGATCTCATTGAAAGTATAGCTACTACTGATTCTGACAGCGATTTAGGAACATTGGGAAGTATCGATGTGACACTCGCTGACGGGGTTGTTGCGACATCTTTTTCATGGACTGATGCTGATGGAACTGTGGTAGGAACAGAAGAGGATCTCACAGATGTCTCACCTGGAACTTATACGCTAACATTGATCGCTGATGATTGTACAAGTGTTTTCGAAAACAATGTAGTTATTGATTCTGCTTCTGTTTGCACACTTACAGCTGACTACGTTATTGAAGGTGGGGGGATTGATGTTACAGTATCTGGCGCAGAAGGCGTGGCAACATTCTCTTGGACCGATACAGATGGAATCACAATTAGTTCAAACGAGGATCTTACAGATGTTGTTGACGGAGAATACTCACTTTTAATAACAGATGAAGCTGACTGTACATTTGAGCTATTAGGCCTGTCAGTCGTGAAAGTTGAAAGTCTCAATGCGTCGATGAAATGGTCAGTCGTTCCAAATCCGACCAGCGCTTCATTTTCTATCCAGCGTGATGTCATCAACGATACACAGCTTAGAGTTCTAGATGTAAGCGGAAGAGTCATTTTAAATGAATCTCTTTTGACAAATCAAATGTGGAGTGTAAATGACTGGAAAGAAGGCGTATACTTTATTCAATTGGTGGGCAAGTTTGGAACGACAACACGTCGTTTGGTCGTACAGCACTAGCCACTTAAACAGTGCGCAAGTTTGATCTTACGATATTGGGGTGTGGTGCAGCAGCACCCACCCCATCTTTTTTGACCACATCTCAACTTGTTAATATTCATGATCACTTAATATTGATAGATTGTGGTGAGGGATGCCAACTTACATTACGAAAATTAAAACTTAAGTTCCAAAGAATTAAGACGGTTTTGATAAGCCATATGCATGCGGATCATGTCATGGGTTTGCCTGGACTAATTGCAAGTATGAATTTGCTAGGGAGAAAGACAGCTATTGAAATATTTGGCCCTGAAGAACTAGAGCGTTTTGTGAAAACGATTTGGCATAGTACAGGAACCCATATAGATTTCCCTGTACATTTTAAGGTCATAGATTCTAAGAAGCCTTCACTGTTGCTCGAAACGAAAAGCTACAAAATCGAAGCATTTCCAACAAAACACAGAATACCCACATGTGGTTTTAAAATTGAAGAACTGAGAGGGAATTGGAATTTAAAACCAGAAACAAAAGAATTGTTTAATTTGAGTTACCACGAAATAAACGCGCTAAAGAAAGGTGAGTCTATTAAAAGAAAGGGTGGGGTAGTGGTTGATCCAAATAAGTACTGTATGGCTCCCGTAAAGTCAAGATCTTATGTTTTCGCTGCGGATACAGCTTTTACACCTAAAGTGATAGATGGAGCGCAAAATGCAACGTTACTCTATCACGAAGCTACCTTTATGGAATCTGAGAAATCCATTGCGACAAAGACAATGCATTCAACGGGATCTGATGCTGGAAGAGTGGCACGTGACGCAAATGTTGAAAAATTAATTATTGGCCATTTTTCTAACAGATATAAGCTTTTAGATGGTTTATTAGAAGAAGCACGTGCTGTTTTTGAAAATACTTTGCTTGCGATTGAAGGAGAGACTATTTCAATAGGTAAATTAGATTAACTTTGCTATCTGGAATCATTCCAAATAACAGAAGGAGCCATGTTAAAGAAATCTATAATAATCGCGGATAGCAGTACCATTGGACGTATTGGGCTTAATGCAATTATTAATACGATGGATGGTTATGAAGTAGGCGGAGAGGCAGAAAACAGTGAAGAGGTGTTTGCTTTAATTGGAAAGAACATGCCGCACATTGTCATCATTGATTTTTTGAGTGATGGATTCGATATTGAAACCGTTGTTGAAATCAGGCGTAATTACCCTAAAGTAATGCTCCTTGCAATAACTCCCTTGCATAGTGGTGCAACGCTCACAAATGCCTTAAGGGCTGGTATTGATAGCTACATTAAGAAGTCATGCGATATCCCAGAAGTCGTAGATGCAATTGAAAAGACGTCCGAGGGCACGAGTTTTTATTGTGGTAAGATTTTAAAGAAAATCAAAAAAGAATCAATTGACATTAACGATCTAGAAACTGTGGATTTTTCTTGTGACGCAATTGGATTAAGCAAAAGAGAAAAAGAAGTCCTTGGTTTGATCGCAGAAGGTTACACAAATGGAAAAATTGCAGAATTGCTTTTTCTGAGTTCTCACACGGTGACGACGCATAGGAAAAACATCATGCATAAACTAGGCGTAAGAAACACAGCGGGCATAGTCATGTATGCTGTCAAATCTGGTATCGTGAGCCCCAACAGGTTTTTGTTTTCGCACTGACGGTCATGTAGTTGGAGGGTGGTTTTGCACTGTTAATTGTCGTTTTATAGTTTATTGCAATTTCTGAATTAAATAACATTTGCATTGACCCCATTAAATTGACGATATTTGCACTCCGAAATCTTTTTATGAAGCTTAAATGATAACTACCGATTCAATGTTCGACATCCAGGTTTCAAAAAGCTCTTCAATTGACAGTGTTGACTTTGAGAACATTTCTTTTGGTCAAGTCTTTTCTGATCATTTATTCGTGATGGATTATGAAGATGGTGTTTGGAAAAAAGGAAGTATCCAGCCGTTTGGACCTATGACGCTCAATCCTGCAACGATGGCGCTGCATTATGGACAGTCTATTTTTGAAGGTATGAAAGCATACCGTCAACCAGACGGAGGTGTAAGTATGTTCAGACCCGGAGATAATATTAATCGTTTTAACTTTAGTGCAGTTAGAATGTGCATGCCTGAAGTGCCAGAGGATATATTCATGCAAGCTTTGGTTGAATTAATTCAACTTGACAAGGCGTGGGTCCCCAAAAACGAAAATTCATCTTTATATATTCGGCCTTTCTTATTTGCAACTGATGCTCATGTGGGCGTGAGACCAAGCCATTCATATCGGTTTATAATATTTACTTGTCCAGTTGGGGCATATTATAGCAAGCCTGTAAAAGTCAAGGTAGAATACAACTACACAAGAGCTGCAATAGGAGGGACTGGTGCAGCCAAAGCTTCAGGAAACTACGCTGGGTCTTTATATCCCACAAAACTGGCTCATGACCAGGGGTATGATCAACTGTTGTGGACAGATGCAAAATCCCACACCTGTATAGAGGAGTGCGGAACGATGAATGCCGCTTTCGTTATAAAGGATCAAATGATTGTGCCTGCGATTAGCGATACTGTTCTCGCTGGTATAACGCGCGACAGCGCAATTAAATTGGCACAAGATTTAGGAATCGATGTCGTTTCTAGAACTGTGACCGTTGCTGAGCTGGAAGATGCCGCTAAAAATGGAACTTTAAATGAAGCATTCGGATTGGGAACTGCTGCAACGGTTTCATTAATGTCAACGATTGGGTTTAAAGAATGGGATTTTGAATTGCCCGATCCTGCAACATTTAAGATTGCTCATAAAATTAAGAATGCACTTGATTCAGTTCGCCTAGGTACTGGCGAGGATGTTCATGGGTGGAATATCCCAGTCTAGTTTTAAGAGGCTGGGTTTTGCTGGATTATCCCACGACCCGATACCATTTAAAGAGTTCAATTGACAGAACTTTGTTCTATTCCCCGTCCTCGAGTCTTTGAATTTCCTCATCACACATGTTTATGATCTGAGTTCTTACCAAAGCATCAATGCTAACGTCTAGTTTTGCTTTCTTTTTGAGGAATCTGAACATCGCTGACTTCTTTATTTCATAAGCCACATAGACAGCATAGGAATTATCATCTTGCAGAAACTTCTTTGTGCCAATCTTTCGGAGATCACCGATTGATGTGCTTGTTATTTCTCGGGTTAAAGTCTCAAATCTATCAATCGCTTCATTCACATGTTTACCTTGAACATCCTGAAGATAGTTGTCAGCCACGACTTGAATTGACGTTGAAACTTGCTGTGCTAAGGTTTTGTGAGCTTCCATCTCTGCTTTAGTATTTGCAATTTGGTCTCTTGTACTCACACCTTTTCCAGTTGCTCTGAAGTACCTGTTGTTCGACATGTATGATTTGCCAGAGAAAGGTTCTTTCATTTGCGTGCCCAAATTAGATGAGCAACCTGTTGAAAAAACAATTAAAAAAGCAAGTATTGGTAATGCGAAGTATTTCATGATATAAATTTTACGAAAATTAAGCATCAACCGTGCCACAGTTACTATACATCGCTACCTTTGATTCGTGAATTGGAAAGAACGTATAGGTCGTTGGCATTTATCTAGAACAAATGCAGTATCCAGAGTCCCAAGAGGCTGTAGTCTTCGCAATGCGCAAAGCGTGGGACTCTTATACTTGGAACGCGACCACGAATTTCACCTTACAATGAAAGAAATTGCCAAGCATTTAAGAGATGAATTGGGTGTCAATAATGTTTCCATGCTTTCATTTGTAAATGAAGACATGAAAAACACTCCAGGATGGTTGGTAAGAAAACTAGGAGGCGGTTTTTTCTGCAAATCAGACCTCAATTGGTATGGCAGACCCATTAATGAAGTACAACCATTTATTGAAAGTGAGTTCGATATCTTGATTGATTTAGAGCTAGAACCCGTTTTGGCATTAAAATACATCTTAAAGTCATCAAATGCAAAGATGAAGGTTGGGCCTCAACAGCTTGATTTCCCTTCAGACTATGACATTAACATCGGGCTTTCACCAGTTGTCAAGTCAGTAGGAAATGATGTGGATAAAAATCATGACATGGCGATTTGGAAAGAACAAACTGAACGAACTTTTCAATTCATAACAGAAGCGAATATTCAATAAGATGAATAACACAATTAGTGGACTAGGAGTAGCAATGGTAACACCATTCAATGAAAAGGGAGGGATTGATCTTCCTGCACTTCAACGATTAACCGAGAACCTCGTGAACGGGGCATGTGATTTCCTTGTCGTTCTCGGAACTACGGCTGAAACCCCAACTTTATCTGAAGAGGAGCAAAGAAGGGTGCTGGACTTTATTTTAGAAGTTAATGCAAAACGCAAACCTGTCGTCGTAGGTCTGGCAGGAAACAATACTGCTGAATTATGCAAACGTATTTCGTCATTTGATTTGTCGGGTGTCGATGCTGTTTTGAGTGCCTGTCCCTATTACAACAAACCCACTCAAGCAGGTTTAATTGCTCATTTCGAGGCTGTTGCAGAGGCGTCCTCACAGCCTGTTATCCTTTATAATGTCCCTGCCAGGACAGGATGTAATCTTGAGGCAGATTCCACTTTACATCTCGCAAATCATCCCAATATCGTTGCAATAAAAGAAGCCAGTGGTAATTTAGTACAAATTGATTCCATCCTCCTGAATCGTCCTTCTGGATTTAAGGTTTTTTCTGGAGATGATGCACTTACTCTAGCGATGATTTCTTCGGGTGCCGATGGTGTTATTTCTGTCATTGGAAATGCAATCCCGGACATTTTCGGCACCATGGTACATCAAGCGCTATTCGGTCAAATAAACGAAGCAAGAGCGACTCACCTAAGTTTGGCTCCTATTGTCGAAGCAATATTCAAAGAGGGAAACCCCACTGGGATTAAGGCAATGCTTGAACAGATTGGGGTTTGCGAAGATTATGTTCGACTGCCCCTTGTGTCTGCGACACCTGAACTTAAGAAAATTATTTACACGCAGATTGCCGAGCTAAATGTCACGATTACATAAACTCCATATGAATCTCTATTTCTTTTGAGCAATGAGCTCTAAAGACCTGGCTACAATTACATCTGCTGTTAACCCGTACTTTTCCATCAACTGTTTTGGCGTGCCACTTTCACCGAAGCGATCGTCTACTGCAACCATTCGCATTGGGGTAGGGTGGTGTTCAGCTAAGACCTGAGCAACCGATCCTCCCAAACCTCCCCATCGTTGATGCTCTTCGGCAGTAACCACAAGTCCTGTACGAGATGCACTTTCAACAATTGCTTTAGAATCAAGAGGTTTAATCGTATGCATATTAATTACGTCTGCATGGATGCCCTGCTCACGTAATATGAGACCAGCTTGTATTGCCTCCCAAACCATATATCCAGTCGCAATGATTGTGACATCATCTCCATCCATTAATTTTTGAGCTTTCCCTATCTCAAATGGTGCGCTTTCTTTATAGAATACAGGGAGTTTTGGACGGCCAAATCTTAAATATACTGGGCCTTGAATGTCTGCAATTGCCAATGTGGCTTGACGGGTTTGTTCATAATCTGCCGGACATATAACGGTCATGTTGGGCAGCATTTTCATCATTCCTATATCTTCAAGAATCTGATGTGTCGCGCCATCTTCGCCCAATGTTAATCCAGCATGTGAAGCACAAATCTTCACGTTTTTCTCGCTGTATGCAACTGATTGACGAATCTGGTCATACACTCTTCCTGTAGAAAAGTTCGCAAACGTACCTGTAAATGGAATTTTACCTCCGATAGTCATGCCTGCAGCCATGCTGATCATATTTGCCTCTGCGATTCCTACTTGGAAAAACCTGTCAGGATGCGCATCTTTGAAGTCACCCATTTTTAATGAACCAGTGAGGTCAGCACAAAGTGCAACCACTTCAGGATGGGAGGTGCCTAACTCAAGTAATGCTGCTCCGAATCCACTCCTTGTGTCTTTAGATTCTGAAGGATTGAAGGTGATAAATTGAGAAGAATCAGTCATGAAGATTTAAATTTAGGGTTGACCCCGATTTAATTGTAAATGTGGATTGAATGCTATACTTAGATGAGTTGGCTTGGCGCGCTCTGAAAATTACAGTGTATGTTCCTGGCTGAAGGGTATATCGTCCAGAGGGGTTGCCAAATGGAAGTTGTACGACATGCGCTAACGTGACTGCATCTACAATACTGCCGTATCCAGAAGCTGAAGATTGTAACATTAAACTTCCAGGAGATGAGATTGTAATTTCAGTTGGCAGATCCGCCACGACCTCAATGTTCTCAACGAGGGTAGGAGGTGTTGTGTGGAATCGAGCGTCATAAAAACCGGATAAGATCTTGATCGAGGTGCCAATATTCATAGAATAGAAAGACTCACATTCTCCTGCTTTGAATAAATCCACACTTAGATTGCCGTAATCATTCCTTCTGGCATGCGGGAATTTAGGTGAAAGTAACCCTTGAGCCATGTCACTCACAGAAATGACATTGTGTTTTCCAGGCGCCAGGCGAATCGAATCCAAATCTTTTGATGGCAACGTATGTAGTTTAAGTCCATAGGTGGGGACAGGATCCAGATAAAAAGTATCTGTTGAGTTCTTATAGCCAAGTGTATGGACAACTTGAGGATGACTGACCCCTGTCCGCAGATCCGTAAAACTGAGTGGCACATCTGTAATGCTCGGTTCATTCTTGTCATCTAGAAGCTTAACTTCAACTGTTGTGTTGTGAAGTGCTTGTTCTAGGACCAAATGAAGGACTGTTTCGAATGTTTCAGGGTTCGAAGCATCATAGAAGTTTCCAACGCATCTAAGAGACTCCTTAAATCTATCTTCGATTCCTATTCCGATAATAAAAGGTTTAACAATGATTCCTCTTGATTGAAGCATTCTACTGACAACACATGGGTCTTCATCACAGGCCTCAATTCCATCTGTAATTAAGACAATAACATTACGCCCTGGTTCAGTTGGGAAATCGTCAGCAGCACGTTCAAGAGATCTCGCGATTGGGGTTGTGCCTTGAGCGCGTAATTGCTTAAGTTTCTGTTTGATAATAAGATTTGTTCCAGCGCTTATCGGGACGATTAATTCTGTGTCATCACAATCTTGATTCCCCTCTACATGTCTTGTGCCGTGACCATAAGCCCTAAGCCCTAACTCTAGATTGTCTGTACCATAAAGTGTCTCAAGTGATTTAGAAAGCAACTTCGTAGCGAGACCTATTTTCTTTTCGCCACTCCAGAATGCATTCATGCTATTCGACGCATCGAATACAAATAATATTCGTGTTGGCCCCTCATCAGACGATGGGTTTAAGTCAAAAGTTATGGTTGCTTGTGCTGATATAAAACCAGGGATGAGCAACATCACTAAAAACCAAAAACGATTATATTTTGAATGAGGAGACACGAAATGATTATTCTTTATTTAATAATCTCCTTCGGTTTCCTCAAGTTGGGACAATGCATCGGCAAGTTGTGCGTCATTTGGAGCAATTCCGTGCCATTTGTGAGTCCCTTCCATAAAGTCTACACCCTTACCCATGACAGTTTCCATAAGGACTACGCATGGCACTCCAGACCCTCTAGCCGCTTTGGCTTCCTTAATGACACGGTCCAAATCATCTAGGCTGTGACCATCGCACTTCAGTACGTTCCATCCAAACGCAGACCATTTCGCAGAGAGGTCTAACAAGGACAAGACATCTTCCGTAGAACCGTCAATCTGCTGACCGTTACAATCGATAAAACTAATGATATTATCTATCTTGTTATGTGCGGCATACATCGCAGCCTCCCATATTTGACCTTCTTGTAACTCACCATCACCGTGAAGTGTAAACACCCATGTATCCTCACCTAAAAGCCTCTTCGTTTCAGCAGCGCCGATACCTACACTCAATCCTTGACCTAAAGATCCAGAAGCAATTCTGATGCCTGGCAAGCCTTCTTCCGTAGCAGGGTGACCTTGTACACGTGAGTTTAATTTCCGGAAAGTTGCCAATTCAGCGGTAGGGAAAAAGCCTCTTCTTGATAAGACACTGTACCAAACAGGTGAAATATGACCGTTTGAGAGAAAAAACAAATCTTCTCCTTTGCCATTCATAGAGAAATTCTCAGCGTCAATTTTCATCACATCAAAGTATAGCTTTACTAACAATTCAACACATCCAAGAGACCCTCCGGGGTGACCGGATGATACAGCATGGACCATTCGGACGATGTCGCGACGAACTTGGGAACAAAGGGCGGGAGTAGCTTGTGTGCTCATTATTGAATAGAGTAACGTTATTTTCGGTGTAAAAGTACTTAAGCAAAGTCCGACTATGTCGAAGTGTTTATAAAGTTTAGTAAATCGTTGAGAGGTTAGTTATCTACCTTTGCAGACCTTACAAAAGAATAATATCATGGCTCTACAATGTGGCATCGTCGGTCTTCCTAATGTTGGTAAGTCCACACTTTTTAATTGTTTGTCCAACGCAAAAGCGCAAAGTGCAAACTTTCCATTCTGTACGATTGAACCAAATTTAGGAGTCATTACAGTTCCTGACCCCAGATTGAACAAGCTCGCTGAACTCGTTCAACCACAAAATGTTCTTCCCACTACGGTTGAAATTGTTGATATCGCCGGACTCGTAAAGGGAGCCAGCAAAGGTGAAGGGTTGGGGAACAAGTTCCTTGGGAATATTAGAACCACGGATGCGATAATTCATGTATTAAGGTGTTTTGATGATGACAACATCATCCATGTTGATGCGTCTGTTGATCCTATTCGTGACAAAGAGGTGATCGATATGGAGCTTCAGCTAAGAGACCTCGAAAGCTTAGAAGCAAAGAAGGAGAAGGTCGGCAAAGCGGCCCGTACTGGAGATAAAATTGCGATTAAAGAATTGGCATTTTATGATGAGCTAAAAGACATTCTTATGAGTGGCGAAAATGCCAGGAATATCGAGACGACAGAATTTAATACGCCGCTTATTAATGATCTTCAGTTACTTACATCAAAACCTGTTTTATATGTCTGCAATGTTGACGAAGCAAGTGTCGTAAAAGGCAATGCATATGTTGACAGGGTGAGGGCGATGGCGGAAGCGGAAGGTTCAGAAATCATCGTCATAGGCGCGGGAATCGAATCTGACATTGCCGAATTTGACGACCTCGAAGAAAGAGCCATGTTCCTTCAAGATCTAGGGCTTGAGGAGGCCGGTGTTGCCAAGTTAATTAGGACGGCATATAAATTATTGAATCTCCAAACATACTTTACTGCTGGCGTTAAAGAAGTACGCGCATGGACCATTCGCAAAGGGTTTACCGCGCCACAAGCTGCAGGCGTAATACATACAGATTTTGAAAAAGGCTTTATCAGAGCTGAGGTAATTACTTATGAAGACTTCATTTCATTTGGTTCTGAGAATGCCGTGAAGGAAGCAGGGAAACTCTCAGTGGAAGGGAAGGAGTATATTGTTCAAGATGGAGACGTCATGCACTTTCGATTCAATGTATAAGGTTTTAACGTCTTTGTTTTTGTCAGCTTTATCGATCACAATCGTTCAAGGCCAAACCAAAATTCATGCACCAGGCATGCCTGAATCGGCGGTCCGTACCATGGCTAGTCAACAAAAAGCATGGAATACGGGTGACATCGACTTGTATATGATTGGCTATTGGGAATCTGACAGTTTGCAGTTTATCGGTGGTGGTGGAGTTACATCTGGATATCAGGCAACATTAGAGCGTTACAAGAAAAGCTACCCGGATGTTGCCTCGATGGGGCACCTCACTTTCAGCAATCGGTCTTGGACGCCCTTGGGGCGCAAAACAGCCTTGTTAATTGGGTCATGGAGACTCAACGAAGACGTGGGAGGGATGTACTCTCTTGTTTGGCGGAAGATAAAAGGCAAGTGGTGTATCATTGCGGACCACTCTAGCGATTAATCATGCCCTTGCTTCTCCCTGTTATTATTGTCACCGCTTGCATCTCAATTTATGCAATGAAACGCCCGGAAGTACTCAGTAAAATGATGCTTTCCCCCTATAAAGTATTACACAATAAGGAATATTATCGAATACTAACACATGGATTTATACATTCTGACGGGATGCATTTGGCGATAAACTTATTTGTATTGTGGGAGTTTGGAAGTGTCGTTGAATTGGAATATGGAGATGGGTTTCCGTTTTTATATTTCGGGGCAATCATCGCAGCGTCTGTCCCAGCCATTGTGAAGCATAAAAACAATATAAATTACAATTCGTTAGGTGCCTCTGGCGCAGTCAGTGCAGTTCTAATGGCATTTATTGTCGCACATCCTTCACACACTTTGCTGCTGTTTTTTATTGTCCCTATCCCAGCAATATTAGCGGGAGTGTTATTCTTCATATTTGAAAGAGCAATGCAGAAAAGAGGAGGCACAGGGATTGCCCATGATGCTCATATATACGGTGCAGGGTTTGGTCTTATATATGCGTTAATAAATGACCCAAACGGTTTGTCCAATATGATTTCGGCACTTACAGGTTTGTTTTAGTCTTCAAGCCCTTTCATCAAGGTTCTATTCAACAATTCTGAACACATCCTCTTCAGGTAATTTCATAAAGTACCTTTCTCTGGCAACTCTCTCTAAAACTTCCGGGTTAGACTTTATCTCATCTAAGCGTAGTTGCAAATCGACATTTTTCAAAGATGTTTGTTTGACTTCATCTCTCATTTCATTCAGCTGAATTTGTTCATCAATAATGTAAAACAAATCAACATCACTAATGAACATCACCCATGCAATTGCAAGGATTGATGTTGCTGAATACTTGTTTCTCAAGACATCTTTAATGAAACCTATAACAGTGCCCTTGAGCTTTGATATTTGAGCTCTCTTCGTCATTTATTCTTTGACTGTGTCATCTTTTGAAGGTCCCTTTTTCTTTGATGGTTTTTTGGGGCTTTTCTTTTTCTTCGCTGATTTCGTTGTACTGACAATTGCATCATCTGCGCCATCAGGCATTGTTAATACGCCACCCTTTACAACAGTAATCGTGAGGTCCTTTTCGCCTGAAGTATATTCAGCCTTTAGCAAGTCGCCTTCTTCCACAGATGAATTGATAATTTCTTCTGCAAAGGGATCTTCCAAATGTTTTTGTATTGCTCTTTTTAATGGTCTTGCACCGTATTTCTCATCGTATCCCTTGTCTACGATGAAATCTTTTGCAGTTTCGGAAACCTCAAGTCCATATCCTAGATCTACAACCCTATTCTTGAGTGTCGCGAGCTCAATATCTATGATCGAGTGTATGTGTTCTCTATTTAGAGATTTAAA
>CAJXHE010000050.1 GCA_913051865.1 uncultured Flavobacteriales bacterium | reverse complement strand
GGTGACTTTTTCATCATTGACATCTACTGGTACTGATGGTTTTGCGCTTGATTCGTTGGTGTGGAATTGGGGGGATGGCACAGTGGAAGTTACCGCAGTTTCAGATGGGACTGATGTCTCTCATTCTTATAATACACCAGGTGAATATATTGTTACTTTAACTGTTGTGGACGTGAATCACTGCTTCAGTACCAATCTTCAGCCTCAGCAGGTTCTCGTCAGTACGATTCCTATTTTTAACGCGAATTTTTCATCTCCAATTTGTGTTGGTTCACCTGGGTTTCTTGATGGCGACCCCGTTCAGTCTGTCACTTGGACAGCGCTGCCTCCTGTAGGAGTCTCTGAAGAAGAGCCGCTTCCAGATGACACTGGGATCCCATTCGTGTCTGATTTGTTTATCGACTTTTTTGACCAAAACCAATTGCTTGAAGATTGCGCTGACATTGAATTGATCACAGCAAATATTGAGCACACTTTTGTAGGTGACCTTACTTTCTGGGTGACTTGTCCCGATGGGACAGAAGTGATCTTAATGGAGAATGGTCCCTCAGGAGCCGCTGACCCCAATGGATGTACACCCGTTGATGTGAATGGTAATAATCTAGGCATAGCAGATGTTGAAGGATGGGATTATTCATGGAACATGGATGCAGAGTGGGTTTTGGATGATGCTAATAATCCAAATGTAGCAGATCCAATTCCTGAAGGGACATATCTTCCTTGTGGTGATCTTTGCGATTTTGTGGGATGTCCATTAAATGGAATTTGGAGTTTTACTGTGTTTGATCAATGGGGAGGGGATGATGGTTTTCTATTCGAGTGGGGAATAGATTTTAACCCTGAAATTGTTCCCGGTGTGACAACATTTACCCCAGAAATTGGCTTGGATCTAGATTCAAGTTTTTGGTTAGTAACCCCTGCTGATGAAGGTGTTGTGTTGATTTCGGAGGATGGCAATTATGTTGATCTTGAGTTCCCAAATCCAGGTGATTTTGATTTCACATATGAAGTGACAAATAACTTCGGATGTACATGGGATACGACGGTTAATATTACTGTGATAGAAGGCCCTCAAACGAATATTTCTGCCGGAGATGATGTCATCTTTTGCCAAAACCCTGTTCAGTTGTTAGGGGTGTTTAACGGAACTGGTCCATCTGCTTGTGGCGGCTCAGGAGGGTCCTATGATTATTGTTATGCAAACAATGAAAATACCGTATTCAACTATTGCCCCGATGTCGTAGGAGATGGAACCATGATGACGTTGAGTTTTTCGGCGGGTACCATGGAGACCTGTTGTGATTTCATCAATGTCTTTGATGGCCCTAATGGCACAGGAGCTTTGCTGCAAACGTTCAACACGAATATTCCAGGTGAAACATTTACAGCAACAAATCCGGATGGCTGTATTTCTTTTGTACTTACAAGTGATGGCAGTGTGAATTGTCAAGATGGATTTGCCAATTTTGAAGAACTGGCGTGGTGTGTCAGTTGTGGAGGTCAGGACGCCTGTGGTTTTGATTGGTCATGGAGTCCTACAGAGTATTTAGACAACCCTTTAGTGCCTCAGCCTACGGTGCTTGATTTTGATGGACAGCCTATTGCTTACACTTTATCTGTTGAGCCTATCGGCTTCGATAATTGTGCTGCGACAGATGTTGTGATGGTCTTGCCTGGATTCGAGTATGATGTTACAGATCAACAGCCTTCTTGTTTGGCTGATGATGGTGTGTTAATCGTATCTATAAACGAACCCTTAAGTGAAGGTCCTTTTACAATTGAATTTTTTGCGGGAGGAATGCTTCAAGAAGCTGTCCTCTTTGATGGCAGTGATTACGTGCTTCAAGATTTGACGCCAGGGATGTACAGTGTTGATGTGTTTGATGACACTGGATGTCTCTATTCCTATGAATTTGAAATGCTTGACCCTGTTCCTATGGAAATTGAGACGAGTGGAGACGAAGTCATATGTTTGTCTGCCGCTGTTGTTCTGGAAGCATCCTCTGACCAAGACCCCACTGAGAGTTGGACTTACAATTGGGTGAACTCAATCACAGGAGATACGACATCAACCCTCGACGGTACTTTTGTAGCAAGTCCTCCTTCGAGTACAATTTACACTGTTTTTGCAACAGATGCCAATGGCTGTCCCTCAACAGATGAAGTCATTAATGTCAATGTGCTGGGGGAGATCACGCCAGATTTACAAGGTTCAGATTATATCTGTAGTGGAGAAGAAGCGACGCTTGATGCCTCAGCTTCTTTTGGCGGGAGTGGATCAGGGTACAATTATACTTGGTTGTGGGAAGGCAATCAACTGGGTGGAATTGATGAAAGTATTGTTGAGAATGTTCCTCCGTCTACAGGCTTGTATTGTGTGGTAATAAATGACGACTGTGAGACGCCACCCGCTGAAGCATGTATGTTGGTGACTATTGAGTCTCCGATTGATGTTGAGTTTGTTGCAGATACGACAAAGGCTTGTGGTACGGGTGCTTTTGCTTTTACAAACTTGATAGATCCTGCACTCATTACGACCAGCGTATGGGGATTTGGAGATGGTGGGGTTGCTGCAGAGATGAACACGGATCACATTTATAACAACCCTGGATTTTTTGATGTGAGTCTGACAGTTAATTCTTTTGAAGGGGGATGTGAATATTCAACAACAAAAGAGGCGTACATTAATGTGTATCCGCTTCCAACTGTAGGTTTTTATGCGAACCCTCAGCCGACAACAGTTCCCAACACAACGATTTCCTTTGATGGTTTTCAAAGCGACAACGTGATCGATTGGCTTTGGACTTTTAACGCGTACAACCCTCTTGGTTTTGCGATTGTTGAAGACCCTGTGTTTACCTTTCCTTACGATGTGGGTGGATTTTACGCAGTCAAATTAGAAGTTGAAGACATCTTCGGGTGCAAGAACCAAGTGACGCGTGAAGTGGAAATCAGAGATTTATTCAACCTCTTTATCCCGACTTCATTCACACCAAATAACGATGGCACAAACGATGCCTTCTTTATTCAAGGTTCAGACATTGACCCTGAAAGGTTTGAAATGCAAGTCTTCAATCGTTGGGGTGAGATTGTATTTGAGACAACTGATTTAAACGAACCGTGGAACGGGAAAGTAGGTGTAGATGGCGAATATTTCTCTCGTAATGGAACCTATTCATATCGCGTAGAAGTCCATAGTATCAGTGAAGAAAGCTGGAGGAAAGAAGTTTTCGGTTACGTCATGTTAATCCGTTAATCCCCTTTTGTTCGTTAAGCGTCTGCCAATAACTCGTCCATGGTGCCTGTAGAAACACTGTGGTAATTTGGTCGCGCTTTTTTGTAGATGTCTTTTGCCATTTGGGATTGCCCCGTTTCTAGCATTGCGCTATATAACGGGGTTAGAAATTTTCTTCTCCCAACGTTAATGAGGAAAGTCTCTAAGCGTGGATATGAGTCCGTATGCTGTTTCAAAATAGATTGCTCTAGCCATGCAAACAAGACCTCATTGTTTCCAGTCCCACTGACATTAAATGTGACGTTTAAGTCGTCGAGCTTTTCAACAGTGACGGATTCGGGAATACTTTTCAAAAAACGGTAGCGCTCCTGATAAAGCCATTCGCCCCAAGGGATGTCCGACGTGTTCAGGCCACCTTCAGCCCATTTTGCAACAGCATTGTCGACCTTTTCTATTCGTTCGCTGTATACATTTGGACAATTGTCTGGAAGACCAGCTCCATCTATCCACGCAGTTAGATTCACGGCTTTTCGTGTTTGCTCATCAGCCAGAAGTTCACGCTCAATGTATTCAATAAAATTATCTGTATCCATCACTGTGAAAGCATGTTTGCTAAAGTAGGTAGATAAGAAATCATCAAAGGTTTCACGTCCCACAGTTTCTTCAATCATTCGTAGAAATAAATAGCCCTTGTCGTATGCGATTGCAGTCATTCCATCGTCTGGATTCCGCCCTTTTAAGTGCAGACGCAGATGTGTGTCGTCTGGATTGAGGTCCATGATTTCACTCACCTCATCCACGAGCCCACGGTAACTTAATGTCGCAAGCATCTCACTAATATCTCTCCCATAAACAGCTTCCATGATGCGTTGTTCGAAGTACACTGTAAACCCTTCGTTGAGCCAAAAGTCATCCCATGTAGAATTCGTCACCAGATTTCCACTCCAACTATGCGCAAGCTCGTGAGCGACAAGACTTACAAGACTTCTGTCACCAGCGATAATTGTCGGAGTCGCAAACGTAAGGCGGGGGTTTTCCATTCCTCCAAATGGAAATGCAGCTGGGAGAACTAATAAATCATAACGTTCCCAGGCATATTTGCCATAAAGTCCTTCAGCTGCGACAAGCAGATCTTCCATTTCCCCAAATTCATATGCTGCCGCCTCAATGAGGTCAGGCGTTGCATATACGCCTGTATGTTCTCCAACGCTACGAAATTCAACATCCCCGACAGCAAGCGCGAGTAAATAAGAGGGGATAGGCTGGTCCATAACAAATGTGTACACTCCGTCCGTTGACTTCTCAGTTGGATTTACAGCACTCATCAGAGCCATAAGGTTATTTGGCACCTCAACTTTGGCACTGTAGGTAAAACGAACGCCTGGACTGTCCTGACATGGAATCCATGTACGTGCCAGAATTGCTTGGCTTTGTGTAAATAAAAAGGGGTTGCTATTTTCGTTGCCCTCAACCCACAGGAATGCATCTGCTCCTGGCTGAGTGTTGTAAGTAATACTTACACTTTTTGAAGATGGCGTCACGGGGATACTTAAAGGCGCACCTATAAAGGCTTGCCCGTCTCCGATGTCGAAAGAAGTTTCACTGCCATCTACTCTTACACTGAGGATATCCAATTCGCGGATATCCAACAGGATTTTCTTCGCATCTTCAGATGTGTTGATCGAATAGGTCGCTGTTGCATAGACGGTTCTCGTCTCGAAATCAACTTTAGCGTCCCATTCCAGATGTGTGACAACGGCTTCTTCAGGTTTGCTGTAACTGTGATGATCAGTGGCTCTTTTCATGTTTAAAATGGCTTGTGAACGTGCGTCGGACTTGTTTTCATTTGAGTTGTCCAAATTGGTGCTGCAACTAGATATAACCAGAAGCCCTATCAATAAAGTACATATAGAGATAAAAGTGAATTTCATTGTTTTGAGTTTAAGTTGTTCAAGATCCTTCCAATTAAAACAAACACAATGGTTCCAAGGGCTGTTTTGACAAGTAGGCGAGGCATAAGAGATGTGATTTTTGTAGTGAAATCAAAGGATGAATGGCTGAGGGCATCCATCCATCCAATCCCCAGTAGGAGAATGATGACTTGGGACATAAAGAGGATAACCGCACCTGTAATAAATGTAATTCTATTCAGAGATGGAATTTTAGACGCCATTTCGCCAGCCACTCCGCTGATTAATGCCGCAATAGGAAATGCGAGCAGGAATCCTCCAGTTGCGCCCAGAAAATGATTCCATCCCGATTCATTCCCTGCAAAGACAGGCGCACCAAAACCTCCTGCGAGGAGGTAAGCAGAGACGAAGATTAGACCTACCCGCATGCCAAACATCAAAGGGAACAGCACGACAAGCAAGGATTGTAAGGTAATAGGTAGTCCCTCTACGAGGTCTAATTGGATGTGTCCAAGTAACACCAACGTAACGAATGAGAGAAGACTCAAGATTAAATCGTCTTGAAATGTATTTCCAGTGATGTTAACTTTTAATCTAAGCATTCAATATTCTTATTCGCTGATAAAATTTGTTTTACCTGTTCCTCTCCCTTTAAATTCAACAAAATTATTTGTTCTGTCAATATCCGCTTGAAGGAGGTTGGCATCGAGTTCGATTTTCGATATGCGTTTGCCTTCGGTGGGGATTTCTAAGGTGTACAGAGGATTTGTCCATGGCCAGTCTTGACTTAAGACTTCATTGTCAGCGAGCGGTCTGTTGCCTCTCATGATGACAAGAGGGATGTGGTACTCCATTGTCGTTCCATCCCTAAACGTCACTTTTAAATCCTGAGGCATAGGCATGACGCCGACCCTTTCAAGTGTGACAAGAGCGACATCTCTTGACATGGTTACTTCTTGAATACTATAGTCAATGGTATGGGTCGTGTTGACGAAGTAATCAAAATACCAATCAAGTTCAATTCCAGAAGCCTTCTCCATCACTCTTTTGAAGTCCAAAGGCCCTGGGTGTTTAAAAGACCATTCATTGAAATATACTTTCACAGCTTCGTTCCGAACTTCACTTCCAATCACCGCTCCAAGCTGTTCCATGAGCACTTCCCCTTTCGAGTAAGCTGCAACACCATACGCTCGATTTGTGGTGTAATGATCTGCGTGGGTGCTAAGTGCTTCTTCATTTCCGCTGAGGGCATGTTGGGTATAACTGTAATAGGCAGAAGCGTGTGCGCCACCTGCCCGCGGTGTTGTCATCTCTTCTGGGGAGATGACAGCCATGCATTCTGATTCTATCCAAGACGTAAATCCTTCGTCCATCCATTCATACAAGGCTTCGTTCGTCGCGACGACAGCTTGAAACCAAGAGTGTGCCATTTCATGTACGGTTACACCCACGAGACTCGGTAAAGATCGATTCCCACGTACGAGCGTTATCATGGGGTATTCCATACCGCCATCACCTCCTTGCGCTACAGTGTATTGAGGGTAGGGGTATCTTCCCACAAAATCATTGAAAAACCGCATCGCTTCAACTGCAAATCGAGGCAATTCCGTCCAAGGCTTGTCATACTCATCATTCGGAGTGTGCAGAAAATTCATGGTGAGTTTGTTGTCTACAGCGACTGACTCAGTGACGAAATCTGTGTCAGCTACCCATGCGAAATCAATGACGTTTTCGGCAGTAAAATGCCAATCTCCAGTTTTCACAGACGCTTCGCTGGTGCCAGCCATTTGTCCTGTTCCTGCAACAACATATCCGGCGGGAAGATGAATTGAAACATCGTAGTTACCCCAAACACCATGAAACTCACGACCAATGTATGGATGTGAATGCCACCCCTCGTGATCGTATTCACAAAGTTTTGGATACCACTGCGTCATGCTATATTCAATGTCTTCTTTATTCATCCATCCTGAGCGGCGTATTTGTCTTGGAACTTGCGCATTCCAACTCATCTTGAAATCCGCATGCCCGCCAGGTAAAATTGAAGCGGGTAGTTCAGCCACGATAATGGTTTCTTCAATCGTGACCGTGCACGGTTCACCGTTCATTGTTAATTCCACATCTTTGATCCATCCCCATTCCTCTTCAGGAAGATGAAGAATACGGTCACTTACTCTTGAATCGGGGTCAGAGATATTTCTACTTCGAACATCCATCATGCTTCCCGGTTGAAAGGCATTAAAAAACGCGTACCAAAAGACCTTGTCTAATTTGTCAGGACTGTTGTTGAAATAAGTCACACTCATATCTCCTGAATACTGGTGTAGGGAAGTATTCAGTGTGACATCCATGTCGTAATTCACCCTCTGTTGCCAACCGGGATACTGACAACAATAGGTGTTTGTAACCACGGAAAATGTGAGTAGTATAATTGCCGAAGAGACAGCTGAGAAAGTGAATGTGTTTGACTTCATTTTGCGAATGTATTCATTTTGTCATAAAGCGCGTGAGCGGCTTATGCGGATAGACATAACAACGACGAAGCATTCATAGTCACGATTTACGTGAGCCGGAAAGATTAGATCGTAACGCAATCATTTTCATAACTACAACAGCCGCTTCAGTGCCCTTGTTGCCATGCTCGCCGCCAGATCTCGCTGCAGCTTGTTCAGCGTTGTTGTCTGTTAAGACACAAAATGCTACAGGTTTTCCAGTTTTTAAGTTTACATCTTTAATGCCCTGCGCCACAGCGTCACAGACGTAATCGAAATGTGCTGTCTCTCCTCGGATGACGCTTCCGATGGCGATTACACCGTCAACATGTTCTAAAAGCATTTGAGAGGCCAATGGCAGTTCGAAACTTCCAGGCACATGAACAATCCTGATGGAAGCCTCGGGGACGCCACACGTTCGTAAAACGTCCATCGCACCATCCAGCATTCCATTTGTGTAAACAGCATTCCATTCAGAAACAACGATGCCCACGTTAAAGCGGGCACCGTTTGGTAGATCCTTCGGATCGTATGAGCTTAAATTGTTTCCGGCCGTAGCCATGGGGGTAAATTTAAATTTCTCGAACCAGGTTACAGCGACTCTCCCAAAGCCACTGCTGTAGGATACAGGCGGCTATTTGGATGCTCACTTGCAATATGAGACAGTACGTCCTTTGCTTCTGAAGTTCTTCCAAGCTCAATTAAAGTGATTGCTTGCTTGTAATGATAGCTCGGTGCCAAAACCTTTCCTGCGAGTCCCGCATCAGCTGCATCAGCCGCTTTTGAAAAATATTCTGCTGCGTGCGTATAATCTTCAAGATCAGAATAACAATCTCCCATTCCAGCAAGCGACATTGGACCGAATACATCGTCATCAAGCGCAACCTGGTCAAAAGCTTGAATAGCCTCTTCAAATAATCCAGCATCGCGATTTAAAACACCGACTTGGTATGCCGCACGACTCGCAGCGTATGTTCCAGCATGATCTTGCATGATCTCCTCCAGTCCAGCTGAGAATCCATCTCCGTATTGCGCCAAATCTAAAGAGTCCATTGCAAAATAATGTTCTGCTTGGAAAACAGCTTCTTCGGCAGCAAGTTCAGCGGGAAGTTGAACCAACATGCGGTATCCCATAAATGCGAGTATAATTACAGCAGCACCTCCAAGAAAAAGGGTGAGTTGATTGCGGTTTTTGTCGACAAACTGTTCTGTCTTTGTGTACATCTCATCAACGTTGATGATTGTCTCGTCTTTTGCGTTTTTCTTAGCCATGGTTATTTTGATTCCTTTCTAGTAGGATTGAGAGTGCAAAAATAAGAAATTCGCACTATGCAATTAAACTCTCTTCACTTGATTCATTTTAAAAACCACATAAGTGGTGATTTGGAGTTTGGTAAACACGTCAATTGTCTTCTTGGAGACAATGGTTCTGGTAAGACAAACATCCTGGATGCCTTGCATTACCTGTGTTTTTGTAAAAGTTATTTTAATCCCATCGATGGGCAAAATATTTCACACGGAGAAGCCTTTATGTTAGTAAAAGGTGCCTTTAATAGGCTTGGAGAGGAGGAAATCGTGAGTTGTGGTGTGAAAAAGGGGCAGAAAAAAGTGTTTAAAAGGAATGAAAAGACCTATCCAAGGCTTCTCGATCACATCGGAAGGTTTCCTGCGGTAATTATTGCACCTGATGATGCAGAAATAATTCAAGGTGGAGGAGAAGTGAGGCGTAAATGGTTAGATGGTGTGATCTCGCAATATGACAGATCGTACTTGGAAAAGCTGATTGATTACAACAAGGCATTACTCCAAAGGAACAATTTATTCAAGTACTTTGCTGAAAATAGAGTGTGGGATATTTCGATGATTGAGCCCTGGGATGTTAGATTGTCGCCGAATGCGATTGCGATATCAGAGGCAAGAAAGCGTTTCATAGAAAAGTTCATCCCTGTATTTGATGAAGTTTATAAAGAACTAAGTGGAGGGAATGAAACAGTAAGTCTTTCGTATTTATCAAAAGTAGAGGGAGACGAATCTGCGTTCTTAGAACTCTTAAAAGAGACCCGCCAAGATGATAGGAAGTTGAGGAGAACAACTTGCGGCACACATAAAGACGATTTGGCCTTTAAGATTGGAGACTATCCCATTAAGAAGTTTGGGAGTCAAGGCCAGCAAAAAACCTTTCTTGTTGCCTTACGTCTCGCACAACTGACGTTCCTCGAGAAAGCGACAGGGGTTAAGCCCATTCTCCTGTTAGATGATATTTTTGATAAAATTGATGACAAACGTGTGCATGCTTTGATGAAAAGAGTCACGGATGGGTCTTTGGGACAAATCTTCATCACCGACACGCATCTGGGCCGTATTCCAGATATGTTCAAATCTATTGGAGCGGATGTTCGTGTTTTTGAAGTAATTAACGGAGAAGTTAATACCTTGTCAAAATGAGAATTCCGTCGAAACGAAAGAACAAAACAGAAACACTTAAGGAAGTGATTGACAAGGTATTGAGGATTAACAGCATGCATTCTAAGCTTGACGAGGTGGAGGTGGTACTTGCCTGGAAAGAGGTGTTTGGAGAAGTGGTGAATAAAAAAACACGTCGACTGATGCTTCAAAGTGATGGGACGTTACTTGTCAGTTTAGACAGTGGTCCTTTAAAAGAGGAGTTTAACCACGAAAAGGAAAAAGTTATTAAAATGTTGAATGCTCACCTCAAGAAGGATGTTGTGAAAGGAGTGAGAATTCGCTAAATTTGTATATGTTAAAATGGGGCCTGCTTTTATTTGTGTCTGTAAGTATCGTTGCGTTTGTAACACGCCCTGATTATTTACATTCGGAGCCGAACCCTTACCACAGCACAGCCTTTAGTTCTGCTTATGGCGGACTTCCAGATACGTTAAACTCTCTTTTTACAGGGAGCGGAAAATGTGCAGGTTGTCATTCCAAAGACCCCAATTTCTTAGCGTCTATTCCAGGCCAAGTATTTCCTGCCATCCCGATGCCAAATGATTGGGATATAAATCCCACGGACATGTGGCGCAGTTCACTTATGGCGAATTCTGCCAAAGATCCTTTTTGGCGTGCAAAGGTGGCTCATGAGGTCGCAGTCAACCCAGGACATCAAGTAGACATTGAAGATAAATGTACTTCGTGCCATGCTCCCCTGGGACATTTTGCGGCAAAACACGATGGGATTGCGCACTACTCCATGGAGATGTTGTTGTCTGACTCTTTGGCTTTAGATGGCGTGAGTTGTGTGGCATGTCACCAACTTTCAAGAGACAGTTCAGGATTTTCTTTCAGTGGCCAATTGCGCTTCGATTCAGCGGTCATCTATGGCCAATATGGCGCAGGTAAAGACGAGCCTTTTTTGTACACCCTTCCTATGGAGACATATACCGGATATGTGCCAATGTATGGGCAACATATGGTCGAATCTGCTGTGTGTGCCGACTGTCACACTCTGGTGACACAAGTTGTAGACCTGGAAGGCAATTATACAGGTGATGATTACGTAGAGCAAGCGACATACCACGAATGGGTAAATTCTGCGTTTTCTGGAGAAGGTGTTGATTTGCCGCTTGGGAGTGAAGGTTCAGAAGCAACTTGTCAATCGTGTCACATGCCGAGATTGGAGGACCCCGTTATTATCTCTTCTGGATATGCTTTCCTTGAGCCCCGGTCACCTTTTGGTCTTCATACGCTTGTTGGTGCGAATACAGCAATGCTCGAGATTATGCGAGACAATGTTGAAGAATTAGGCTTAACCGCCACTGCAGCTCAATTTGACAGCACGCTTTCGAGGACGTTAGATATGCTTCTGAACAAATCAATTTCTTTAGATATTATAGAATCTGGATTTTCAAATGAATTAGACCAGCACCGTGTAAAAGTCGAACTTATTAATTTGGCAGGACACAAATTTCCTTCCGGGTTCCCCGCACGTAGAGTCTTTGTTGAACTCATCGTGGATTTTGAGGGAGACACCCTCTTTCACAGTGGGAAACTGGATCAATCTGGGGCTTACATCTTAGGTGCAGATGAATTGGGACTGACTGATTATGAGCGTCACCATGAAGTTATTTCAGATGAATCGCAGGTCCAAATCTATGAATTGGTTTCAGCGAATGTTTTATCTACGCCCACAAATGTGCTTGAACAGGCTGCTGTGACATTGAAAGACAACCGTCTCGTTCCCTATGGCTTCAGCATGAATCATCCCGCGTATGATACGACTCGGGTAGAAGGTGAGGCTCTTTTAGACCCCAACTTCAACTATTCAGAAGGTGAATACGGCTCTGGGTCTGATGTGATTTCATATGAATTGCCAATGGATGTGACCCTTGGGATTCCGAATCAGTCAAGTGCAGTTGTTACAGTCAATGTGTACTACCAAAGTATGCCGCCGAGATGGGTAGAGTCAATGTTTGATTACAACAACGAGCAACCAGTGGCTGACTTCCAGGTTTTATTTGAAGAACACGGTTCTGCGGCAGTTTTGGTGGCTTCTGCTACTGATTATTTGGCTGGAAACACATCACTCTCAGACGTTCCTTTTGAAGAATTCTCGGTCTCAATTGGACCAAACCCATCTAGTGACGGTGTGACCATCATATCATGGTCTGGGATGCCAGATTCAAAGGCAGGGTACGAAGTGTTTGACATAAGCGGAAACCTGGTCAAGCTCGGTTCGCTTGAGGGTGTCGCGGGAAAGAGAACTTTACAACTTCCAAGTGCAAAAGGGACCTATATCATCCATGTCAATTACAATGGCGGAACGAAGTCATTCAGAGCAGTCCGGCTCTAGAGGAAGTCGTTTGCAAGGTTTGCAAGGTCGGAACGTTCTCCTTTCTCTAGCGTAATATGACAGTATAGATCTTTGCCTTTGAGACGGTCAATCACGTACGTCAGACCATTTGATTGTTCGTCCAAGTATGGAGTGTCGATTTGTCTGACGTCACCCGTTAAAATAATCTTCGTGTTCTCTCCAGCGCGCGTGATGATGGTCTTGACTTCATGCGGGGTTAAGTTTTGGGCTTCATCTACGATAAACACCACATTTGAAAGTGAGCGACCACGAATATATGCAAGTGGACAAATCTGAATTTTCCCTTGTTCTCGCATTTCCTCGATGGCGCGATATTTACGCTCATTCACCCCGAATTGATTCTTGATGTAGTTGAGGTTGTCCCATAGAGGCTGCATGTATGGATTGACCTTCTCCTCGGCATCTCCAGGTAAGAACCCGAGATCTTTGTTTGAAAGCGCGACAATCGGACGCGCCAGGATGATTTGGTCAAACTGATTGCGCTGTTCAAGAGCGCCTGCCAGAGCGAGCAATGTCTTTCCTGTGCCAGCATCCCCGCAAATAGTCACCAAGTTAATGTCAGGGTTTTGAATCGCATGAAGTGCAAACGCTTGCTCAGCATTTCTGGGTTTCACGCCGTATGCATATCCTTTATCGACCCGTTCAATCTTTTTCTTTGATTCGTTAAAATACCCAAGGGCACTGGACGAACAGTTCTTCATAATATAGAAGTGATTGTTTGCTCGGGCTTCTCCCAATGCTGACAGTTTCTTAGTGGAACCAGAAACATACATTTTCCGAATCACACTAGCTTCTAGGTCATCTATTGTGGTTTTTCCAGAGTAAGCAAATTTCATATCCTTGACTTTTCCAGTCAAGTAATCTTCTGCCGGCAGATTGAGGGCTTTTGCTTTAAGCCGCAGATTGATGTCTTTTGAAACGAGTACGACTGTTGCGTTTTTCTCAATTACTTGAAGATTCAGTGCGGCATCTAGAATCCTGTGGTCGTTCGTTTTCTTGCCAAATACCTTGTCTGCTTCACTCGGGTTTGAGGAGTCACCCAGGATAATTTTCATCTCACCACCTCTTCCGTTTTCTAAAGGGATCCAATCTCTGAGTGTGAAATCTTTGCTTAATCTGTCAATGATTCTAATCGACTCTCGCGCTTCATAATGTTTGGTCTCATTGCCGACTTTAAAATTGTCAAGCTCTTCCAGTACGGTAATAGGTATAGCGATTCGATTTTCTTCAAAATTGATGATGGCGCTGTGGTCATAAAGCAACACGCAGGTATCTAAAACATAAATCTTTGTTTTCACCTTGGATTTATTTTTCACTGAATCATTCTGAATCGGTGCTGTTGTCGGTGCTTGCGTTACTGCGGCCATGAAGCGTTATTTTTAAGGTTTATTTTCCCTTCAAAAGTTACTTACGAATGCACGTAATTTTTGTATCCACTCCAAGTCAGTTCTTCACACTGTACATAATGATAACCTTTTTACTTCAGTATTTAAAGGTGTTTCAAGCCTTAATCCGACACGGATTATTCCATTGTGGATAATCCGACTTTTTATTTCAGATTATTTTTCGTTAGACCAAATCCCGTCTGCTTCCTCTTCATCATCTCTTTTTCCGGGGTTCTTAAAGACCTCGACCAAACCCTCTGGAACTTCAACTTTGAGCGTTTCTTTCTCTCGGTCAACTTCGATCTTAAAATTTTCTGGAAGGGGTAAGATTAAATCGACACCCTCTTGCTCAACTTCTAGCATGGGGTAGGGTCCGTGATCTAACACGCGTTTTATCTTTCCTAATTCCATTCCCGTTGCCAAATCTATCGCTGTCCATCCCGGAACTTCGTGAAAGTAAAATATGTTCCCTTTGAGCTCTGGAAGTTGTTCTATGGGCAAATAAATATCTTTTCCACAAAGCTCTCGGGCCGCCTCTTCTGAATTCACACCATTCAGTTGAACAACAAACCTGTCCTTGTGCGCCTTGAGTTTTAATATCGCATAGGGCACCAGTTGCTTTCTTAACTCTAACCAAATAAGTTTAATCCCTCTGTAAGGGGCAGTGTCGTCTACATCCATCCATAAGATCAACTCTCCAGAGTACCTGAATGGTTTTGTGATCTTCCCTAAAATAAATCCTGCGTTCTTATTCATGACTTGTATAATAACTCTCTAAAGTATTTGAATATTCTTTGCAATTTACTTGAAACAACAAGGGCCACCATAATGGTAGCCCTTGAAATAATAGTGGGGTGTAAAACGAATTACTCGCCTTCTTTCTTTTCCTCTTCAGCAGCCGGTGCTTCTTCAGCAGCCGGTGCTTCTTCAGCAGCCGGTGCTTCTTCAGCAGCCGGTGCTT
>CAJXHE010000049.1 GCA_913051865.1 uncultured Flavobacteriales bacterium | reverse complement strand
CAATCCTGGAACAAAGGGGAAGCAAAGACTTTTCATGTGCAGTTGAGTCAGATTATCCGCACTTATATAGATGGACGGTTCCGAATTTCATCCTTAGAAAAAACAACCCGAGAAGTATCTGAGCTGATAAACACACTTGACATCCACTCTTCCGACAAGTCAAAGCTTTTACTTGCACTGCGACTTGGAGATCAAATCAAGTTTGCAAAACGCCAAGCATTGTCAGAGGAACACACGAGATCCATTTCAGTGTGTATCGAATTTGTTCAAAACACGATGGAACGTCCTGAAGATGACGTATTATCTAAAAACGCAAAAGCATGAAGTGGGCGCAGATATTACCCGTGCATTTACTTGCGTTGGTCTCAGCGTTATTAATCGCTGTTTGGGTTGACGGGGTATATCTCTGGGAAAAACCGTGGGCACTCCTATTCATCATCGCTGCCGTTCTTTATGCAACGGTTAGGGTCTTACGTTTGGGAAAGTTTACCACGATTTTTGCGAACATCTCACATTCTAAGAACAACAAAACGTCCACAAAGCTTTCTATTCACGATTTATCTATGGAATGGTTCGCAGAGTCACCATATGCACTTAGAACGTTTGCAATAGCTGTTCTAGCCATTGCAATTGCCAGACCCCAGTCTTCAAACAGTATCGAAGACATGACAAGTGAAGGAATAGATTTGGTGTTCGCAATTGATGTTTCAGCATCCATGCTAAGCATGGACTTCAAACCAAATCGTCTCGAACAAGCAAAATCGGTGGCCATTGAATTTATTGATGACAGACCTCATGACCGGATTGGTCTTGTTGCATATGAGGGAGAAGCATTCACACAAGTTCCTGTGACAACTGATCATGTGGTCGTTAAAAACGGCGTTAATGAACTACAAACAGGTCTCCTTGAAGGTGGAACGGCAATCGGTATGGGGCTCGCTACTGCTGTTAATAGATTGAGGAAGTCAGATGCAAAAAGCAAGGTCATTATCTTACTGACTGACGGTGTAAACAACTCCGGAGCCATTGACCCATCAGATGCCGCACAACTCGCTGAACTTAATGGAATAAGGTGTTATACAATCGGTGTGGGCTCAGTTGGAAAAGCAAAGAGCCCTGTTGCCAAAGTCGGAGACAAGTACCGATACGACTGGGTGGATGTCCGGATCGACGAGGAGGTATTAATGGAAATCGCAGAGCGTACTGGTGGTAAATATTTCAGAGCAACAACTGCGGAAAAACTGAAATCAATTTATAAAGAAATTAACGTTCTTGAGAAAACACGATTTAATGTCATGCGGTATCAACGCAAAACAGAAGCTTACATGCCTTTCGCCATCATGGCATTGCTGTCTCTTTTACTTGAGAGGACATTAAGGTTTACAATAATCCGTTCGGTATCATGAGTAAGGATTCGGAAACAAATAGAAAGCTTTTCCGGTCTGCGCTATTGGGCGTGACGGTTGCAGAAATTTTATTCTGGACTGTCGTCATTTTAGGTCTGTGGATTCAAAGTGAATTTGCGCCTCATGTAGAACTTCACAGACCAAATTGGATTATTTGGACAGCCATACTCCCCGTGACATCAGTCGCCTTTTTAATACATTTAAAATGGAAGTCAAGGGCTGTTGAAAAACTGTCCGAATCTCATTTAAGGGACATTACATTGCCAGGATTTTCTCTCTCACGAGAGGCCTGGAGATTTGTGGTTTGGCGATTGGCAGTGGCTGCAATTATTCTGGGACTGATCGGACCGAAAGTAGGTAGCCGTCTTCAAGAGGTCGAAACAAAAGGAGCAGACTTTGTCATTGCATTAGACGTGAGTAACAGTATGCTCGCAGAAGACCTGGGACTTGATCGATTGAAACTGGCGCGCCAAACCGTTGAAAGAATCTTAAATAAGTTATCAGGAGACAGAGTCGGTTTGGTGGTTTTTGCAGGTGAAGCATACGTTCAATGTCCGCTCACCTCTGATTACAGTGCCATCAAACTGTATCTAAATTCAATTACACCAGGTATTATTGCGAAACAAGGAACAGCATTGGGACAAGCAATAGACGTCAGTGTCAAGGCCTTTGAAAATGCGCCCGCATCAAGTAGGGCAATACTACTCATTACAGACGGAGAAAATCACGAGGACGACCCTGTTGCCGCTGCTGCAAAGGCATTTGAAGCTGGAATCACCGTACATATTTTAGGCATAGCGACTCCTGAAGGTGCGCCCATTCCAAATATTGACAGCAGAGGCAGACAAGTTGGTTTTATTCAAGGACCAAATGGGCAACCGGTTGTATCTCGCCTAGATGAAACTGTATTGGTCACAACTGTACAGGCAGGAGGAGGTAGCTTTTCAAGAGCCAACCGCAACTACATCGACATATCATCTGTTTTAGAGGCGCTCAACAAAGAAGAAAAAACAAGAACATCACAAGTGAAATTCACAGACCACGATCACAAATTTCAATTTTTCCTATTGGTCGCATTGTGCCTTGTACTCATAGAATCCTTCATCCCTCATCCAACAACTCGCAAATGAAATATGCGCGCTACATTATTTGGAATGCAGTCATTCTCATCAGCATCCTTTTCTCTTCATCGAAGGTATTCGGCCAAACTGATTTGGAACTTAAACAGCATTTAATCAATGGGGTATCCTCGTTTGAAGAGAACATGAACGAAGATGCTGCAAATTCGTTCAGCAACGGCAGTACGCTGGAAAATTATGAAGACATCGCTGCATACAATTTGGGAAGAAGCCTCATGGAGACTGAAGATTTGGAGGGAGCAGCGTCAGCATTTAAACAAGCCATAGCATCCTCGGAGAACAAGGATATAATCTCTAACGCATGGTACAACTCCGGAAACATTGCCCTGAAATCCAACGATCCTTCTACAGCGGTTGAAGCGTACAAATCAGCTCTTCGTGTCAAACCTGATTTTGAAAACGCGAGACACAATCTTGCAATCGCAAATAAAATGCTACAGCAACAAGAAGAGCAACAAGAACAAGACGGCGACGAGAAACAAGACGGCGACGAGGAGCAGGACGGCGACGAGAAACAAGACGGCGACGAGGAGCAGGACGGCGACGAGAAACAGGACGGAGACGAGGAGCAAGAAGGCGACAAGGAGAAGGAAGACGATGAGGAACAGGACGGCGACAAGGAGAACGACGAAGGCGAGCAGGATGACAAAGGTGAAGATGAAAAGGAAGGCGAGCAGGAAAAACAAGTGGCAGGTCAAATCTCAAAAGAAGAAATGGCACGTATTCTTGAGAGTTTAGATCAGGAAGAAGAGAGAATTCTGACTAAGTTGCGCAAGCAAAAGGGCGACGGAAAGAAAAGGACGATTGAAAAACCTTGGTGATGACTTTAATTATGAATCAAACGCTACAGCTTAAATCCCTCAATCGCATAGCGATTGCTGTACTCATGTTGTGCAGTAGCTTTTCACTGAGTTTGGCCCAGACACCCAGCGTAACGACTTCTGTAAATGCAAACCCGACGCGCATGGGTAGCCGTATTCAAATCTCAGTTTCTTTGTTGAATTGCACATCCAATTCCGGCAACATACCTATGCAACAAATCGCAGGACTGACATTCTTAGGTGGCCCCTCAACATCACACAGTACAAATTGGGTGAATGGTGCCAAAAGCAGCAAGCATGTTTATACTTATTCCTTTTCAGTAACGACTGACAAAGACATCACAGTTCCAGCGATTAAATTGGCGACATCGGGCGGCGTATTGTCCTCTGAACCTTTCACAATCAAAGTACTACCGAAAGGAGCAAAAATCTCAAACTCAAATAAAAGCAATGAATTAGATCAACTTTCGACGGTTATTAAGGTGTCAAAAAACAAAGTTTATTTAGGGGAGCCTGTCATCATAGAATATACCATCTACAATCAATACAATGGATTAGAAGTTCGAGAATACAATGTGCCTGAACTCAAAGGCTTCTGGCAAGAAGAAGTGAAGGCCGAAGAACAAGTGTGGTCTACTCAGATTATAAATGGTAAGCGATACAACACGGTCACCGTGAAACGTATTGTCGCTTTTCCTCAACAAACAGGCGTGTTTACAATAGAGGGGTTTGATTTAAAAGGATATGTCCGTGTCAATTTCTTCAGTGGACGAAATGTTGAGGCATCTTCAAGACCAATAAAAATTGAAGTCATGCCTTTGCCAAAGGCCAAACCAGAAAAGTTCATAGGCACTTTCAGTAATTTATCTGTCGCATCAAAAATCGACATTGACACCATTAAAGTCAATGAGGCGTTTAATATGACAATCGCATACTCTGGAACTGGAAACCTTAAATTACTGAGAAAACCAGAAATACTTTGGCCTACAGAATTTGAAGTATTCGATCCTGAGGTCAAGGACAGGATCAACATCAATAAACTGGGAGAATCCGGAGAAAGAGTATATAAGTATGTTATTATTCCAAGAGCACCGGGTGACTACACGATCCCTGAATTAGCAACAAGTTATTTCGACCCAAGAGGGAAACGATACATCAGTACGGGCACTCCAAAACAAAACATCGTCGTTGTGAGGTCTGAGGGGGACGAAAATGGGGGCGCAACTTTTGGCACGAAAACCGATGTCGCTATTCTAAATCACGACATCAGACATATTAACACCGAACACGCTCATTGGGGCTCTAAACATCATGGAAACAAGAAAAAATACCTGTTTTTATTCCTTTTCCTCCTTGGTCCTATTGCAGCTGGTGCAGCTTTTCTATTTCGCGTTAATCTGAACAATGAATTACGAGATCCATCAGGGTTTAAGAGTAAAAAAGCAAAAAATATTTTGTCTCAATCACTTGCAAAATGTGCGGGTGCAGAAAACAAGGAAATACAATTCACGAATCTTGGAGAAGCACTTGAAATATACCTCTGCGCAAAACTACAAGTGGGAAGAAGTTCATTTAGCCGAACCTCTGCGGTCGAGAATTTACAAAATCTCTTGGGTAAAGAAGAAGCCTCAAAATGGAATCAGCTGCTTAAGACTTGCGAAATGGCAAGATTTGCGCCTGGAGCCTTGCCAGATGTCAATACCTCTATTTCTGAAGCAAAAATATTAGCCGACATCGGCAATGATCGGATTAACCCCTCAAATCGAATGGGCCTTATTGTATTATTAATTCTCAGTTTTACATCTGTAACGACAGCATCAGCATCAAGACTTGAAAATAAAATACGCGATGAAAATTTTTCTCTTGCAAATGCAGCATATGCTGAGGGAGACTTTAGTGAGGCAGCCGTATTGTATGAAGAAATCGCACAAAACCATCAATGTTTTGAGCTAGAATACAATCTTGGAAATGTTTATTACAAGCTAGACAATATAGGGAAAGCGCTACTTCATTATGAAAGGGCAATGCTTATTAAACCCCTTGATGCTGATTTAAGAGCAAATCTCCTTTTGGCGGAATTGCGTGCAATAGACAGAATAGAAGAGCTTCCTGGTGTAGGTCTCGACAAATTGGCTGCTGTTATTTTTGCTGGAAACATGTATCAGATTTGGCTTATTCTCAGCCTCATCACATGGACCTGTGCTTTTATATTTATTGCCATACGATTGAGATGGAAAAACCGTGTGATCGCCCCATATGCAAGAGCAGGTGCCTCGGTGAATTTCATCTTAGCTTTCATCTTTATTCTATTCCTATATAAGACAAATGAAAGAATCTCGAAAAGTTCATGTGCAATCATTATGGAAAGCCGGGTCGAAGTCAGGAGCATGCCTGGAGAATTGGGCGTGAGTTTATTCCAACTTCATGAAGGCACAAAAACGTGTATCCAAAGTACACAAGACGAATGGACAGAAGTTCTTCTTGAAAATGGAAATGTGGGATGGTTGCCGAGTTCAGCTTTAGAGCTGATTTAGCAATTCGTAACCCAACCCCACCTTTACAAAAAGACCTTTATAACACCTCGAATCTGAGTGCAGATCTGACGGCGTTCACATTGCGAAGTTGTATGTTGTAGAACCCAGGGGAAAAAGAACTGATATCGAGAGATAAATCTCCTGTAGAACGAGTCTTTCCTTCATAAACCAGTGATCCTTTCATATCAAATATCTGAATTGGCGTATTTGCAAAACCTCCCTCAATGTATATTGTGTGTGACGAAGGGTTGGGTGACACCTTTAAAGAAGAAAGCGCCACAAGATTTGTCACATCATCAACGAGTGGAACGACATCGTAAAGAATAATGTCATCCAGCGCAGCTTCTATTAAGCTTCCACCATCTAAATACTCACCAACGGTCGTGCTATCTGAAGCAATAAAACGCATCTGAAACGCATCGGTGAGATCAACATAATCAGCCAAACGGAAGGCCTTCCGTCTCCAGCTTATATCCTGTTGAAGTGTGTTCTCTAAATATTGCCAAGAATCTCCGCCATCACTTGAAATCTCCACCTGCCACCAATCAGACGCAGGATTTGCACCTCCTGATGGGGAATTCGCATACCAACGCCAGTAAGACATCACAGGGTTATCGTACGTCGTAAGGTCTATGACAGGTGATAACAATGTCGTATGTCCTGCATCAACATCATTTGCACCTATTCCAGCATCCGCACCTGGGCTTACACCCGTTAAAAATGCATAACCCGCAAAACCTACCGTATGATCGCTATTGGGAGCTGTAATTGTGTTGGGGTCACCAAATTCACCATATGATCCAACAGGAATCGCTTCCTCCCAATCCCCCGTCGAATTGTTGTCTGTAGACAAACCAAGTTCCCAACTACCGAAATCCGAATACTCATCAGAATCATTAATCAAATGCGGGTAGCACCCGACGATGGTATAGTAGGGAAGATTAAAATTGGTGATTTTATCAGCCGCAAATGGCGTGACACCACTCACACCTCCGAAAACATCTCTAATTTCCAGGTAGTACTCAACAACTGTTCCAGATGGCAATCCTTCGATTTCGGCTGAGAAAAAATCACCGTCCTGATCCATAACAACTTCTGACCAGTCATCTGAAGGTTGTGTTCTGTAGGAAGCGACGACGTTTTGAAAATACAGACTGTAAGGAAACACAATATCTACCTCCGCTTCTATTTCGATTGCAGACGCAGCCTCCACAAATTCTAAGGGCGCATGGTCCACAGTCGCATAACTAAAGAGCGTAATCCCGTGTATCGCAAATCCTTCTATAATAGCTGCTGCATTAGGCGTGCCATTCATCAAATCGTTGTCGTCGTCGTCAGCTTGCAAAACATCAAGCAAAACATCTGTAAAGGCTTGGCCTTCATTGCCATTGGGAGCAGTAGCCTGTAGCCCCGGAAAAGCATCTACAAACAAGGCGAGTGTGGCATCCCAATCACCACCCATCAACAGGTGCGTGTCATACCAAGCGCCCGCAATAATTTCGCCATCCGCATGAACTTCACCAACAAGATTGTCTGGGTAAACCTTTGGATCGCTATCATACTTTCTGATCCCATCATTGTTTTCTTCATAAAATCCTTTTCCAATCTCTGCGATATCTCCCAATGACATTGCCCAAAAATCTGCATACCCCTCGTTCATTGCACCATTGTTAAAACCAGCTCCCAATGTGTTGTAGAAATAACCATTGATCGCATGGCCATATTCGTGATAGACAACATCTGCAATCAATGACGTGGGATTACAACCACCACCAGTGTCGAAGAAATTAATACTACCGCCATCAAAAAACGCATTGCACTCCCCCTCCACATCGATATTCGTGGTCAAGGAAATATCTAGTGCTGTAAAATTGGTAAGCCACTCACGCATGTGATCATGAATCAAATTAACACTCCTGTAAGCACTTGCTTCTTTCACGTTATCTGACACATCAAGAATGTTATACCCTTCCTGTAAATCAAGAGAAACAGAAGGTGTTTGTCCATTTGTAAACACAGTACTCCACTTGCCTTCAAGCGGAATGTTAACCGCCAATATTCCTCCCGTCTCATTTGTCACAAATCCGCCATTCTCATCAGTAAAATAGACATTGGCACCTAGATCGAGTTTTAAATGCGGCATACCCAACGTTTCTTCTGCTTCAAAAGGGTACATGGCGTGTGCTTGTGCATTTGTTTGTCCAGACACCACAACCAAATTATTTTCATTCAGTGTTGTCACGGGATGAGTCGGTTCGGAAGATTTCATCTTAGGTCGCGCTGTAAAACCCATGTTGCGTGTTGTATGCTCTCCGAGGTGATGGACCACTTCATTGTTCCTAAGCCAAACCCTTCCAGTCATTGCGTCGACCCAAATAAGATCGTTTCTCAACAATCCCTGAACTTTCCCCTTGACATGTAAAATCCGCACCAAACGAAATTCACCTTCCGCATAATCATCTGGCAATATGCCCCATCCATCCCAAGAAACAGATGTGCTAGAAAACGGAACCCCATCTATCGCAGACGATAAAAGCGCGCCATCATCTAGAATTTCGCCCTCGGGAACATATGCATCTGACCACCAATCAAGGCCCCACATCACGAGTTTTCCATCCTTCCATTTTGTTTGGATTTGGCTAAGTAAAACATCGTAGCCATTTATCCTTTGAGATTGAAAGACACGCGCGTGACTGTTCTCTCTCATTTTTTCTGAAAAACGCGCTTCAGCAAGATGTTCAGATTTCACTCCGAACATACTCAATCCCTGTTCAACAAAGTTTGTGTGTCTTTGATTAAGATCTGCACCAGTGACATCAATGCCAGCCCCCCACGCACGGTGTGGCAAGCCCGTCTTGTCATCCATCAGCGCCATCCACTCTTCGTGATCAGCTTCCCAGCTCATCCACTCCGACGACATTCTTAACATCGCCTGATTGTCCTCATTGACAACAGAAGGGTTTGACACCAAACGCACCTCGTATTGATCCCCACCGACCTCATTTGATGCAAAAACATGACAAAGTAAGACCAAGTAGACAAAGACAACTGATAGTATATTTTTCATGGTAGCAAGTTAACACTTACTGCCTCAACATATTGTTCTTTAATCCTTTGACTTGTTGCGTGCCTCTTGCGCCCATTTTTCTTTCAACCCTTCTGTAAAAATCGAATCTCCAAGATTCAATTCGACCTGATTAGAATCTAGAACCTCGTTCCAGTAGGCGACTTGAAGTTCCTTTAGCTTGACCCTGAACTCAACACCTCCGCCTCCAGGTGTACCCGGTTGCGGAAAATTTGACAAAGCCTCTTTGCTGGCTTTTTTTTCAGCGACTCTAAGTTCCTGAAATACTTTTTTGCGTTTTTCCAGTGACAAACCATTTCTTACAGTGGAGTCTCCAGAACAGCCAAAGAAAATGGAACTTATTAAAATTGACACGATTAAATTGTGATTCATTTGGTCTAAATTTTGTGACTATTGACAGATGGTTCCAAAGTTACTTAAAAGCAAGAGAATATCATTTACCGTCACGCTGGAATCACCAACGATATCTCCATCGCACCCATTGTTACACGGGGCGAACAAACATGAGCCATCATCTAAAGACGCTTCAGCCCAATCATCACAAGGCATCACAATTATATCTTGACTATAAACAGAAGGAAGAAAGATAAATAAGGATTTACAAGCTTGACTGAAACAAAGAGGCATACCTATTGACCAACAACTCGAGATGCGCAGGCGCAAACGGTTTTACGACTACATCATCCATCCCAGCATCAAGCGCTTTATTCTTGGTTGTTGGCTCAGCATCTGCGGTAAGGGCAATGATCGGTACTTTGGTGCCTCCAAACAAGTTCTCTTTGCCGCGCAGCATTCTGGTTGCCTGATAACCATCAATATGTGGCATTTGAATATCCATAAATATTAAGAATGGTTTAACATCCTCGACGACATTTAGCACTTTCATGCTATCTGCCTCCGTAATGGCTTTAAAGCCTAGTCTTTTTACCATCTCACAAACGACGAATGAGTTCAATGGATTGTCATCAACGATTAAAACTGGTGCATCAAAATGGATGACCTGTTTGGGACTACTTTTTGAAGTCGCCATTGATTTGGGTTTCTCACCCTTACCAAAAGTCAATTCGAGCGTAAAAGTGGACCCCACTTTCACCTGACTTTTCACAGACAAACTTCCTCCATGTAATTCTGCGATTTGTTTTGAAATCGCCAATCCCAGACCGGAACCTGGATCCCCTACATTTACGATTTGATCGTCTGATTGAACAAATGCATCAAATATTTTCTCGATGTTTTGTTCGGAAATTCCCCTGCCTGTATCTTGAATTTCAAACGTGACCTTGCCTAGTTTATCGTGTTGTGAAAGGCTTAAAGACACACTGCCATTTTTGGTAAATTTTAAAGCATTATTGATCAAATTATTTAACACTTGGGTGACTTTACCCACATCACCCCCTACCCAAATAGGCGTGGATTTATCAATATTGAGTGAGAGTACATTCGATTTACTTAGCGCTTGTTGGCTAAAGCTTTTTACAATCAGTTTACTCAGTTTGTGAAGATTAAAAACGGTGCGACTGATGATTGTTTTCCCTTCCTGAAGTCTGCTTAAATCTAGAATATCGGTCACCAAACCATGGAGCTGATTTCCAGAAAACTCAATTGAAAGCATATATTTACGACGCTCTTCGTGAGACAATTTTTGATTTAACATCAAATAATTCAAACCTATAATTGCATTTAGTGGTGTCCTTATTTCATGGCTCATGGTAGATAAGAAGTCAGACTTCGCACTTTCTGCTCTTTTCACCCTTTCCTTCTCCTCCATTAAATCTGTGACATCTTTTGCGTATACATTAAAGTAAGATTGAGACCTGTTGGGACAAACATCTAGTAAATAATGCGCATGTTCATATGAAATGAGCAATTGCTCTTTCACACCTAAAATGGAATCTAGAAATGTCTTCGAAAGCTCATTAATTCCTATTTGATGACCTACTTTAATTAAATCCCCAAACACTTCATATGTTGAATCATTTGCCATAATGACGATACCATCATCATTAATCCTAAATACTGCATTGGGATTTATTTGATAAAATCTGGCATAAGAGGCCGTTCTTTTCTCACTTAGAGCTCGACCGATTTTTTGGCCACAAATGTTTGCAACACTTTGAAGAATCCGCAGATGTTCAGCTGTGAAAAAGTCGTTTTCTTCATGTTCACTGTCAATAATGCCAATGACTTCATTGTCGCACCATATTGGAACCGTTATTTCAGAACACCTGACATAATCATCTGCAATATACCGCGCATCAAGAACTGTGTCCTTGACAACTTCAGCAACCCCGGAATCACCTACTGAACCGACAATTCCTTTCCCAAAAGGTATGTTAATCGGGTTATGTATCTCTCTATAATTAAGCTTCTTAGACCCATAAGCAGCTATTTGAGACCAGGTTTTATTTGGTGAGTCTTTTAAGTAAATCACACAGTCATTGAATCCTAAAGACTCAATGCACTTCTCTGCAATATCCCAAACAATATCTTCAGGTGAATTCTCTTTGAAGAGACTTTTTGAAAAATAACTGATAATATCAAGCGCTACAAGATTATGTTCGTTGCTTTCTTTATTTGACATTTGAGAGTAATATACAAAAAAAATAAAAGATGTAACTTTTATAGGTAAAACTACGTTCATGTGACTATACCCGCTCTTTAACGATAAAATATTCGTTTTAATCGATGTTTTTTACTACTTTAACGCATTGTGCGCGTGACTAGGCGCAACTTTTTAATTTAAATCGATATATATAGCCTTCCATGACGCTTTTCTTCATACCTCAGCTAGCGCGATGTCGCACTTCAATCTTAAAATTGATGTCGATTTTCACCTTATTTATTGTTTACCAGATTGCACCATTACAAGCCCAAACACTTTGTGATGACCCTGAAGCTTGCAACTTTACTCCATCTGTAACACAGTGTATTAGAGTTGAAGCTATTGCATCTCATACCGGAATGGTCGGAACAGAGGACTTATCGGGCATGACCACCTACAGAGTATATGCAGTACTCGAAAACACGGACGATGTGCTTAGCGCCATCATTGGAGACAATGAATATCATACGTTTTTCAATTCGAGCACCAGCTTTTTTCAAGATCCATTTGGATCAGAAACACCAAATGCCATAAACCCTGAATTTGTTCAATTCGTACCATCTCTTGAATTTGACAGTTGGGTCACTATAGGCATAGATCAAGCTCCGGAAGGCGACGAAGGAAACGTAACGGTTTTTGAAGACAGCTCGTTTCCTTGGATCGCACCTTTTGAAGCGGGAAATAACATAGACATTTCTAGCACTGAGGGAGGTGGTTGGTATGCATTTGCTGAGGATAGCAATACAATTTCAGGCGCTGACAATGAAGTTCTTGTGGGACAATTCACCACCTCAGGCACGCTTTCAGGTCAAATATATATGCAGATTTTCGTACACGGAGACTCTGAAAACGAAATACGAACACTTGTAAATCTTGCGGATGCGTGTGGATTGGGAGATCCTGAAAATTGTATTTACGCGCCAGAAAACTATGATTGCTTTGGTGTTTGTACCCTTGATACGAATACGAATGGCATCTGTGATCTTGATGAAACGGGGTGTACCGATCTCGCAGCGTGTAACTATGATGCTTCATTCACGATCGATGATGGTTCTTGTGACTTCTGTTCTTGTGGCGGAAGCTCTACAGGCGGACTTACATATACCACCACACATTCTCAGTACGGTCTTGAAATTGAATCTATAGCGACTCATACTTCAGGATCATTGACAGGAATGACAACGTATAGACTTTTCCTAAATATGGAGTTTACGGATGATGCAGCGACATCATTCACGGGCAACGACGTATTCCCATTATCACTTAATACATCAACAAATTTTTTCCAAGAGACCATATTTGGAGGAGCGACTCCTGCAAACAGTTCAACCGCCGCTCTTGGCTTTATTCCGGATCTCGCGTATGATTCTTGGGTGACGATAGGGCTTGACGGCCCCGCTGAGGCTGGTGAGTCAAATGCCAGTTTGCTTCCAGGAACATGGGCAGCTGATTTTGAAAGTGGGAATGGCTTTACAGTCAATGACGGTGTTGGGTCAGGATGGTATATCCTTCCAAACATATCAAATGGAATGGCCGATGAAAATCAGCGTATCCTTATTGCACAGCTCACTACGGACGGTGATATTTCCGGTTCTTTCTCAGTCCAAATCTTTCCACATGGCGATTCTGAATCTGACAACCGTGCCGACTTTTCCTTCTCTATGTCTAGCGAATCGACTGGCAACGCTTGTGGCTGTACCGCGATAATCGCGTGCAATTACGATCCTATGGCTCAATACGATGATGGGACTTGTGACTTTGTGTCTTGTTTGGTCTTTGCTTGTACAGACGAAATTGCATGTAACTATGACCCACTTGCAGATTTCGACGACGGATCATGTACCTACCCCACTCCTCCTTACGACTGTAACGGTGAATGTATCAATGACGCCGACGGCGATGACATTTGTGATGAATATGAAATACCAGGCTGTACTGATAGCTCTGCTTGCAACTATGCGTCTGGAGCTACTGACGATGATGAAACGTGTGACTACCTAACTTGTGCAGGATGTACATCTCCACTCGCATGTAACTTCGAGCCGGCGGCAACAATTGATGACGGATCTTGTGACTTTGTGTCTTGTTTAGTCTTTGCTTGTACAGACCCTGCTGCATGTAACTATGACCCACTTGCAGATTTCGACGATGGATCATGTACCTACCCTACTCCTCCTTACGACTGTAACGGTGAATGTATCAATGACGCCGACGGCGATGGCATTTGTAATGAGTATGAAATTCCGGGATGTACTGACACTAACGCGTGTAACTATGCTTCTGGTGCTACTGACAATGACGGATCTTGTGACTACACATCTTGTCTTGGATGTACCTCACCGCTAGCTTGCAACTATGACAACACTGCTTCTATTGAAGACGGTTCGTGTGACTTTACTTCTTGTTATGAATTTGGATGTTCCGACTCAAACGCTTGTAATTACGACCCACTCGCAGATTACGACGACGGGTCATGTACATACTCAAATTTCCCTTACAACTGTGATGGAATCTGTATAAATGACAATAATAACGACGGTGTCTGTGATGAATTCGAAACATTCGGATGTACTGACTCAACAGCTTGTAACTATTCTTCTGGCGCAACTGACGACGATGGATCTTGTACATATGATTGTTACGGATGTATAGACCCATCAGCTTGTAACTTTGATTCAACTGCATCTATCGATAATGAATCTTGTGAATACACCTCTTGTAATATTATCGGGTGTACTGACCCTATAGCTTGTAACTACAATGCCGAAGCAGAATACGATGATGCATCTTGTTCTTATATCCCAGCCGGAGATTGTGATTGTGACGGAAATGTATTAGATGAGTGTGGCACATGTGGCGGAGACAATACAACTTGTCTTGACTGTTGTGGTGTTGTAAATGGAAACGGAACAACTTGTGACGGAGAATGCGGCCCTTGTGGCGAGGGTATCCCAGAAGGCGACTGTGACTGCGACGGAAACGTACTTGATGAGTGTGGCGTTTGTGGCGGATCAGGTATCCCAGAGGGAGACTGTGACTGTGACGGAAACGTACTTGACGAGTGTGGCGTGTGTGGCGGGTCAGGTATCCCAGAAGGAGAATGTGACTGCGATGGAAACGTACTCGATGAGTGTGGCACATGTGGCGGATCAGGTATTCCAGAAGGAGACTGTGATTGCGATGGAAACGTACTCGATGAGTGTGGCACATGTGGCGGAGCAGGCATCCCTGAGGGAGACTGTGACTGCGATGGAAACGTACTCGACGAGTGTGGCACTTGTGGCGGAGCAGGTATCCCAGAGGGAGACTGTGACTGCGACGGAAATGTACTCGACGAGTGTGGCACATGTGGCGGATCAGGTATCCCAGAGGGAGAATGTGACTGCGACGGAAACGTACTCG
>CAJXHE010000048.1 GCA_913051865.1 uncultured Flavobacteriales bacterium | reverse complement strand
CTTCCTCCTTGTTTTCGTATTCGTCAATGAGGTTGTAGCCTTCAAGATCTTCAACCACCGTAGACTCGATGCTTTCTGTAAAGCTTTTATCGACCCAATCATTCACTTGGAGCGTGGACATAAGTGAGGTGGAACTGACCTTGACCCGGATCTCCTGCGCCAACGCATTGAGGGCATTTTCTCTTGCAACTTCCTTTGCTGTGTATGGGAATTCAACCTTCGAAACCCATGATATACCTATGTAGTGGGTCGGCATGTTTGGCCTTTCCATTGTCCATATGGGTTTATCTTCTGCGGCGTTTTTCATTCCCGAACATCCACTTGTCACCACAGCCACACAGCTCACGATAAAAAGGAGCCATGTGCGAGATAGAAAAGGAGCCGATGTTTTTTTTGACATCATTTCACTTGATCTTGAATGATTGACTCAATCTCAGTTTGGATTTTAGAAGCGATCACTTTTGACAGATCATCTACCAATAAATTGTCACTTTTTAAATCTCGTCGCTCATTTGTCAAGCTTACAATCTGGTTGTGGCTGTTGGAAGATGTGTTTACAGAGCCATTTGTTTTTGCAGCGTATAAGGTGGAAGCTTCACCGCCATATTTAATGTATCTGACTTGATCTGACTTGGTCGAGTTTACTGTCTCACTCGAAAGGATGGCTCCTGTTTCCATGGAGATAAGTTTGAGCGTAAATGACATAGATGCCTCAGTTGATTGGTAGTATTCAGCGTAACCTACAGATTTGTATTTTGTCGTATAACTTTTCTTTCCCTCTGCATCCACTGTTGCAACGCGGTATCTCTGGTATCCTCTTTTGTTATCGTGCCTTAGGGGCGTGGTAGAAACTGAGCAGTCTGTGATTGTGCCTTTTAAGATTGCTTTTGCGCCGAGAATAGAACCGATTTCTAATTCTGTACCTGAAGTTAATCCAGAGAGTTCGAGGTGTTGTTCTTGAAGAATCAACTCCAACGACTCCCTGTCTACAACCATCAGAAATGGGTCATTTGAATTTAAGAGGCGTTCCTCTACAAGAGAGCTTAGCTTGGTATTGATGTTTCTTCGGTTTGATCCGTTTTTAAACTTCATCAGTGCAATGGTGTATCTTCCAGCGATCAGAGCTTCCTCTCTAATTTGACTTGCGTCCTCAAATGACGCATCTCTTTTGTAAACCTTGTCAAACGCTTCATAGGCCGTCCGGTATAGATTGTCCTCCATGGCTTGGATTCCAAGTTCGTATGCGGGCTTACAAAATGAATAGTCAGCAAGTTTTTTTGCGTCCTTGTATGCCGGAATGAGAGATATGATTTCCTCAAACAATCTGAGCGATTCAGCATATCTGTTAGATTCTAGGTGTTCAGTAGCGAGGCCATATAACTCTTCTACATGCGCATTCTTTACATTCTCATATGCCGCTCTTTTTGATTCTGGGAACAGGAGAGTAACACCAAACGCAGCTGCCTTTTTATTGTAACCTTCTGCCTTTTTGAATGCTTCAATCGCAGATTGTCTGTTATTAAGGAGGATTGCTTGGTCAAAAGTTACAAGAATGCGGGATAGTACTTGCTGCCCGGTTCGCTTGAGTCCAGTCAAGGCTTCAATATGCGCTGGTTTCTTTTGCAACGCTGTGAAATAATAATCTGCGGCTTGATCGATCATGCCGGCGGACTCCATTTTTGCGCCTTTTTTTGTGTAAGCTTTTGCGCCATTGCAGTTGCTAAATCCCAAAACAATGAACAGGCCTACCGTGAGGCTCCAAATAAGTGCTACAGTTTTATTCATATTGATTTGTTTATGGTCGCAATATAGTTTTGAATGTGAGGAAAGCTTAATTGTGAAGAAAACAATATACGTGCCATAGTTAAATATGTGTTGTGAAATGTACCTTGCTCTTGCAATATTTAATAAAAGGTTTCAATGAAGTCGATTTTAGTTTTAGGTGCAGGGCGATCATGTAGTACCCTGATTAAGCATTTGTTAATGCGCTCAGAAGAATGTGAATGGAAGGTTGTTGTAGGTGACATTGACCTTCAAGCTGCAAGGTTAAAAATCGACGGGCATCCCAGAGGCGAGGCTTTTGAGCTTTCATCAACAAATAATTCTGAACGTGACGCAAGAATTGCTGAGGCAGATCTTGTGATGTCAATGGTTCCTCCTTTTTTACATGCAGATGTGGCAAAGGTTGCAATTCGAGCAGGTGTTTCCGTGATTACACCAAGCTATCTGTCGGATGAAATGATTGCGCTTGATGCGGAAGCTCGCAAAGCAGGTGTATTGGTTCTGAATGAAATCGGATTGGATCCAGGCATTGACCACATGAGTGCAATGCAAGTTATAGACCAAATCAAAGCTGATGGTGGTGAGATGATCGGTTTTGAATCTTATTGTGGCGGGTTGGTTGCGACTGAGTCCGACAACAACCCATGGCATTATAAAATTTCGTGGAATCCCAGAAATATTATTCTTGCTGGCCAAGGCGGTTCAGCGACGTTTAAAGACAACGGCAGAGTGAAGCTCGAACCGCCGCATCGCGTTTTCAGAAGGCTTCGCCCCGTCAATATAGATGGGTGTCTTTACAAAGGGTATCCAAACCGAGACTCCCTGGCGTATGAAAAAATTTATGGTTTGGCAGGAATCCAAACGTTAATCAGGGGAACACTCAGAGTGGATGGGTTTTGTCGTTCATGGGATATACTCGTGCAGCTTGGGATGGTGCGTGACGACGTTCAGTTGTCTTGGAGTAAAGGAATCTCATGGAGTGAATGGACCCGTTCGTTTCTTCCTTCAAAAACAGCCGACATGAGCGTTTCTGATGCGATAAACGCAACAGTGGTGAGCGATCATGAAACGAATGAACGCCTAGAATGGCTCGGTCTATTTGATCTGGAATCGGGACCATCGTTGGTAGAAGGGACTCCGGCGCAAATTTTAGAGGCACATCTTGTCGAAAAATGGGCGTTGGAAGATGGCGATAGGGATATGGTCGTCATGTGGCACCGTTTTGAGTATAAAAAAGACGGAAAAAGGTATGAAAGGACGTCTGAATTCTCTTTAGAAGGTAAAGATTCAATGTACACTGCGATGTCTGACACAGTCGGGCTTCCAATGGCTTTAGCTGCTGAACATATGTTGGTTGGTGGGGGATTTGATAGGGTGGGTGTTGAAATTCCCGTATCTTCGACATACTACGAAGTGCTTTTACCCAAATTAGAAAAGCTTGGCGTAGTATTCAAAGAAAATCACAAAGCGCTCTAAATTGTATGATGTTTTTGTTTAATTCTATTTCACCTTGGTGGTGCTTCGCTTGCATGGTATGTGGGGGTGCGCCCGACTGGCCAGAGGATGGAGTTGCGACAAAAGATTGGGTCTTAGAAGCTTTAGAATGGCGTCTCGACAGGGGTATCGAAGATTGTGAGGACTATATGCCTGCAATCGATGCTTGGACGCTTGAGTGGATTGCAAACAGTTCTGAGGTTCGAGTGGAAATAGACACGCACAAGTGGCCTGTTTTTACACACGAACCACTTTTGCAAGGGCCTTTGATTCAAATCATTGCGCTTGAATCGTTACACGGAAAAAGGTTTGATGAAAATAAGGTCTTCAGGAAACTTAAGAGATTCGCAAGGAAATCAGATGGGGTTTGGGATGATGCACTTAAACAAAAGTTCCAAGAGACAAAAGACATTCAATAAAAAAAGGGGCCGAAGCCCCTTCTTTTTTAGATCCCCTTTATTCCATTCAAGGTTTGCAAATATTTACATGAATACGATGACTTCCTAAATATGTTTCGTGTGAGTCGACGTTTTTAGATATATTTTCGCGGTATGCGTAGTTTTGATATACCAGATCGTTTTAAGAGTCCGATTATCAGTAAGGTAAAGGAAAAGCGTAAGGAACTGGATGCCAGGAAATTAGACTTCTCTCCGACCTTACTTGATTTTGGGGCTGTAAAAATTCAGCTGGCCAGACATTTCGGGTTTTGCTTCGGTGTAGAAAACGCGATTGAAATTTCATACAAGGCCATCTTCGAAAATCCAGGCAAGCGTGTCTTCCTTTTAAGCCAAATGATTCACAACCCAGAAGTCAACGAAGATCTTGAGAGCAGAGGTGTGAGATTTTTGATGGATACAAAAGGGCGTGAGTTGACACCTTTAAAGGAAGTTCAGCCGGACGATATCATTATCATTCCTGCTTTTGGGGCCTCTTTAGAAATGGAGGATAAGTTGAAAGCGATAGGTGTTGATTTTAAGAAATACAATACGACATGTCCATTTGTTGAGCGGGTGTGGAATCGGGCATATAAGCTAGGGGATAAAAACTATACTGTGATTATTCATGGAAAGCCAGACCACGAAGAAACACGTGCGACATTTTCCCATGCGTCCAATGCTGGAGCTGCTTTGGTTGTGGCGGATATCGGTGAAGCCCTTGCGCTTGCCTCTTTAATGGCAAATAAAGATGCGGCAGGTGTAGAAAAAACGTTTTCTGAGATGTTTCATGGAAGAGTAAGCACAGATTTTAATTTTCCAAAGGATTTAGAAAACATAGGTGTTGTCAACCAAACAACGATGATTGCTTCAGAAACGCAAGAAATTGCGGACCTGCTGAAAAAGGCATCTAAGGGATTTGCAAATACAAAAGACACATTGTGTTATGCGACGAATGACAATCAAAAGGCCACACTTGGCGCATTGGATGAAGGAGGCGCCGATCTGGTCATCGTTGTCGGCGGATACAACAGCTCCAACACAAGTCACATTGTAGAAATTTGTGAAAAGAACAAACCTACTTTTTTCATTAGAAACGAACTTGAAATCAAGGAGGATGGCGTGATCAATCACTTTGACATTCACGCACAAGCGGACGTGAAAAGTGAGGGATTTATGTCTGAACTGTTTGATTTAGAGCGAGTTCCTACTATTCTCTTGACAAGCGGCGCCTCTTGTCCTGACGCTTCTGTGGAACGCGTTTTGCACAAAATTCTCGCCCGTTTTGATTGTGGAAATGATGTTGATGCAGTGTTAAATAATTGGGCTTTAAATCTAGGGTCTGACTAAGAAATGCGCGTAAATTCGCGCCTATGGAAGCACCTAAGCTTCGGGGCATGTTCCGAAATGTGAGAACCAAACCCCGAACATTCGTTTTTAAATCACGTCATCTGCCAGATAGTCGTCCTGAATGGGATGAGCGAAAGCGTAGAATTGACGCTGAGATTGCAAAAGAAAAGGGCGAGGAAATACCTGAAAGCAATCGCCAGTCTGACATCAGATTTCGCAGGAGTTCAGGTGCGGGTTCTGACTCTGTTAGAAAAAATGCCAGAAGGGCGAACATTCGGGTTGTTTTAATCGCGGTTGTTTTGGTGTATGTTGCATACAGAATCTTGATCTGGACGGAACACGCAGAATTCGGTGAGATGTTAGAATTTATTAGAGACAATGGCTGACTATATCGTTCAATTAACGGATCAGGTTGCAAACCAAATTGCTGCTGGTGAGGTGGTAGGTCGCCCTGCTTCTGTCGTCAAGGAGTTGGTGGAGAATGCCGTAGATGCTGGAAGTACTGACATTGTGGTTTTTGTCAAGGATGCTGGAAGGACGTTGATTCAGGTGATTGACAATGGCAAGGGGATGAGTGAGGAGGATGCAAGGAAATGTTTTTTACGCCATGCCACATCAAAGATTACATCTGCAGATGATCTGCTTACGCTCATGACAAAAGGGTTTCGTGGAGAAGCGCTCGCATCCATCTCGGCCATTTCGCATGTTGAACTTAAGACCCGAGAAGCAGGGTCGGAATTGGGATTGAAAATTGGTGTATCAGGGGATGAATTCACGGACAGTGAGCCTGTTTCTTGCGCTGAAGGGAGTTCCTTCTCAGTCAAGAATCTCTTTTTCAACGTGCCAGCCAGACGTAACTTTTTGAAATCTGACCAAGTCGAAGTAAGGCATATCGTGGATGAATTCCAACGGATCGCAATGGCGCATCCGCAACTAAGTTTCCGCCTTCAAAGCAATGGGAACGACCTTTTTAATCTCAAGCCAGGGACTTTAAGACAAAGAGTGGTTGCTATTTTCGGCGTCAAACACGATGAGCGTTTGGTGCCTATTGATGAAGAAACGGACGTGGTGAAGATTTCAGGATTTGTCGGAAAGCCTTCGTTCTCGCGTCGGACACGTGGGGAGCAGTTTCTTTTTGTCAACGGCAGATTCATTAAGCATCCACTGATGCACCGTGCGATAATGAAGGCCTACGAAGGCGTTCTTACACCTGGGAACTTCCCCCTCTATACCATTTTCTTGGAGGTCGATCCATCAAAAGTAGATGTGAATATTCACCCGACGAAGATGGAAGCCAAGTTTGAGGAAGACCAAATTATTTTTGCATTCCTGCGTTCTGCCATTAAACGAGGATTGGGACAACACAACGTATCTCCATCGTTGGATTTTGACTCAGAGTTGAGCATATCTATTGAAGAAATGCCGCAAGGGAAATTCGTTTCTGAACCGCGAGTTCAAGTGAATACCGATTACAATCCATTTTTATCATCTCCCTCAGAAACACAATCTGTAAACCACAAATCGTCTAACCCCTACCGGAAGTCACCAAGTGACATACCTAAGGACATTGATGCGCTTTATGGCAGGCCCGCTCTTGAAGTGTCCGAACCGCATCAGGAATCTTCTTTACATGAAATAGCCGATGAGAAAACGGCATTGAAGTGTGATGAAATATTCCAGTTACAGAACAAGTATATCGTGACTTCTAAAGATGATGTGTTGCTGATCATCGATGTAAAGAGGGCCCATGAACGGATTTTATATGAAGGGTTTTTAAATGCGGGAAGAGGGGGTGAAACAAAGGTCGCTCAGAAGCTGTTGTTTCCTGAGTCCGTCACCTTATCTCATGCTGACATTGACCTTCTTCTCGGAGCGGCTGACGTCCTTAAAATCTTCGGACTTGTGATTGCCAAATCGTCAAGTGGAGGCTTGGAGGTTTTGGCTGTTCCCTCAGGAATGGCTGATAAATTACAGAATTGCATTGATTCAGTTTTAGAGGCCTTACAAGATGGTACTTGGTCTGATGTGGAGGGAAGGAGAGAGAAATTGGCCAAGGTTTGGGCTGAATCCTCAGCCGTCAATAAAAAAGTAACGATGAATAAAGAAGAGATGGTCAATCTCGTTGGTCGACTCTTCGCGTGTGAGTCGCCAGGCACAGACGCGAGAGGACGGGCTGTCTTTACAAACCTCACAGTAGATCACATTACTTCAAAATTAAAATAATGTTTGATAGAATTACGCCGATCGTCAAAAACCTCATTATTATTAATGGGCTGTTTTTTATAGCAACCTTTGCGTTTGGGTTGAGGGGGATTCAATTGTCGGACTTTCTTGGCTTGCATTCTTTTCAAAGCCTGGGTTTTCAGCCTCATCAAATTGTGACATACATGTTTATGCATGCTTCATTCACGCACCTTCTCTTCAATATGTTTGCGCTTTTTATATTTGGCACTGCACTTGAAAGAGTTTGGGATGCCAAACGTTTTCTGATTTACTATATGGCCACTGGCATAGGTGCAGGGCTCATTCAAATGTTCGTGGCCCATATTCGTGTGAATTCTATGTTTTCAGAGATTCCGCAAGAGGGCATTGATCTCATCTTGACTGAGGGTTACGGCCTTCTTCAACAAGGCAAAAATTATTCTGATATTTTGATGGGCAGCGCAAATATTTCACTTAATATTCCTACTGTAGGTGCTTCTGGTGCCGTGTTTGGAATATTATTGGCTTTCGGGATGTTATTTCCCAATACAGAACTCATGTTGCTTTTTCCACCCATTCCAATTAAAGCGAAATACTTCGTGATCGGATACGGGGCAATAGAACTCTGGATGGCTTTCCAGCACAATCCAGGGGACAATGTTGCACATTTCGCCCACCTGGGAGGAATGCTGATAGGCTTTATTCTCATCAAAAAGTGGCAAAGAGATCGCCAAAATTTTTATTGAAAAAATAGAAAATGTTAGACGGTATGTGGGAAGACATTAAAAGAAGTTGGACATCTGGTAGTATGCTATATCGCTTGATTTGGGTGAATGTCGTTGTGTTTGTCCTTGTGAATGCAGCGTTGATCATCACAAAACTGGGTGGTGTAGAATTTTCTGTGGGGATTAAAGATTGTTTCGGGCTTGCGACGACTTCCGATTTAGATGTTTTGGTGCGTAGACCGTGGTCAGTTTTCACCCACATGTTTGCTCATACGGAGATTTTACACCTGATCTTTAACATGATACTTCTTTGGTGGATGGGGAGCATATATCAGGCAGAGGTAGGGTCTCGACGTCTGTTGAGCACATATTTAACAGGCGGACTTGCGGGGTTTGTTTTTTATGTTTTGGCATTTAATTTCCTGCCCGGATTAACAGCCCAATTCGAACCCGATGAGGTGCCTTTCGCCTTGGGATCTTCCGCTGCTGTATTGTCGATTTTCACAGCTTCAGCCACACTCAACCCCAACAGAAAAGTGAGATTCATTCTCTTTGGCTCTGTCCAACTCAAATATATCGCACTGGCCTACGTGTTGTTTGACTATTTCGGTTTAAGTCAGGGAGATGGTGTTAATGCCGGAGGGAAAATAGCCCATCTCGGTGGTGCCTTTTTCGGGTATATGCTTATTACCTTAAATCGCAAGGGAATAAACTTGGCAGGATGGCTCGAAGTTGTTTTAGATTTCATCATGAGTCGCCTTCCTTCAAAAGGCAAGTCGGGGACCAAACTTAAGTTTTGGCGCAACAAAAATTGGAAGAAAAAAGTGGGCTCCAGTGCGACCTCTCGGGTCCCTAAAAGCGACGCGGAGTTCAATCTTGAAAAACGGGAGAATACAAAACGTTTGGACTTGATTTTAGAAAAGATTTCCAGACACGGATACGATCACCTGACGAAAGAGGAGAAGCAATTTCTATTTAACCAGTCAAACAAGTAGGGTGGAGAAGAAAAGAAAGCCGCGATTTGGAATAGATACGTTTATTCTTGGGCCTGCTGGCGCACTTATTGCTGGCGCCAAATTGTCTGAGCTGATCTCTCCTGATATAGTCCCTTTTCTGGCTTTCTGTGGTTTGGTGTTCCCGGCAGCGCTTTTGATGTTTGCGCTTGGCGTCGTCTTGCGTTTGATTCGGAGAGATTGGAAGGGAATGATTTGGCCTGTATTGTTCATGTTCTGGATACAAAATAGCGTCATCCTCACCATCGGAGGGTGGGGGACGTATTCTGAAGTGAGTGCGGAATCAAATGAGATGTCGATAGGGACTTTCAATGTGCGAAGGATGGATGAGTACAAGTGGCTGGAAGGTGACAAAACGCGTGATGAGATTGTGTCCTGGTTGTCTGAAAATAAATTCGATGTGATGTGTTTTCAGGAATTGCCTTCATCAATGAGAGGCAAGGTGTCAAATGCGCTCGGCACGAAAGAAATAGTCACCAATAAAAGAGGCTCTGGTCCGGCGATTGCAACCTCTTTACACATCGCGACATACGGACCGTGGTTTGCGCCTGGAGAGGAAATCCCACGTGGGGTTTTTGCCGATTTAGTCCAGAATGGAGATACGGTGAGGATTTTTAATGTCCATTTACAATCTGTGGGCTTGGAGGGAGATGATTATGAAGCCGTTCGGGAAGGGCCCGATTCGGAACAGCGCAAGAGGCTATTCTCGACGCTATCCGCTGCGTATGTCACACGTGCCAGTCAAGCACGTGCCTTACGCGAGGAGCTAGATAAAAGTCCATATCCCGTCATTTTATTGGGTGATTTCAACGACACCCCCGTTTCGTTTGCGCTTTCGACATTAAAAGCGTCTGAGACATGGCCGCTTTTTGATGCGTTCTCAAAAGGAGGAGAGGGGTTAGGGTCTACTTATGTCGGAGATGTCTCAGGCCTCAGGATAGACTACATCCTTTACTCAAAAAGATTTGAGCTCCACTCGTTTCATACTTACCCCGTAGAGCTAAGCGATCACAGGCCCATTTCTGCTGTGTTTTCTTATTAAAACTGAATCATTTCAGGATGTCTCTCTGCGCGTCAATAACCTTATCTACACTTGCTTTAAACCACGCTGTATAGCGGTTTGGTCTGGAGATAAGATCTTTTAAAAGCAAGTCAACATTGACATATTCGAAGCACGCAACCTCCAGGGGGTTAATCACGGGTTGCATGTCGCTTTTTCCGATGAGTACGTGGTCCAGTTCCCATTCTGTCAAACCGTGGTCCAGATCAGCTTTGTACTCGAACGAAAAAATCTCTTGAAGTGAACAACGCATGCCCATTTCTTCCTGGAGACGTCTGTTCGCGGCGTCGGAAATGGCTTCATGGGGTCGGGGGTGGCTACAGCACGTATTTGTATATAATCCGCCACTGTGATACTTGGAGTGGGCTCTTTGTTGCAGAAGCATATCTCCTTCCTTGTTAAATATAAAAACAGAAAATGCGCGGTGAAGGGTCCCGCCAAACCTGTGTGCTTCCATCTTTTCCATGGTGCCCACTTCGTTGTCGAAGCTGTCCACAAGGATCACTTTTTCTATGTCTGTGCGCATCGTTAAACAAATGTACGTGTGTTGTCTTGAGAGGCGTAGCTTTGTGACATGAATAATCGACACGACGTTGTGGTTTTCGGAGCCCATCCTGATGATATTGAACTTGGTGCAGGAGGGACTGTGGCAAAGATGGTATCCCAAGGTTTGAAGGTTGTCATGGTAGATCTGACACAAGGAGAGCTCGGGACGAGGGGGACGTCAGAAATCAGGCACCAAGAGGCGACATCTGCGGCTGAGATTTTAGGTGTGGCAGAAAGAATCAATCTGAAGCTGAAAGATGGGTTTTTTCAATGCGATGAGGCATCTTTGCTCGAAGTGGTAAAAGTGATCAGGAGGTACAGGCCTAAGTTCGTCATTGCAAATGCGATAGAGGACAGGCACCCCGACCATGGAAAGGGCGCAGAACTTGTGATTCAGGCCTCTTTTTTATCGGGTCTCGTCAAATGTGTGACTGGCGAAGCTGATGAAGTTCACAGGCCCGATGCAATCTATCACTATATTCAGGATCATGCAAGGGTCCCGGACGTGGTTGTAGATATTTCCGGGTTTGAAGACATCAAGATGAAATCGATTCTCGCATATGGTTCTCAGTTTTTTGACAAAAACTCCTCAGAACCTGAGACACCGATATCTTCACCTGAATTTATGGAGCATATTAAGGGAAGGCACTTAAGCATGGGCAGGCCATGTGGATTTAGGTCTGGCGAGGGCTTTGAAGTCACACGTCCTGTGGGGGTCAATTCTCTTTCCGATCTGCTTTAAGGAAGGCGATAACAAGGCCTGAGGTTTGGGCCAAATACGCACAAGACGCCGCAAACGCCGCGCCGGGAACTCCATATAGCGGAACGATAAACCATCCTACAGCAACCAGAACGAACAGTCCGACTCCAGAGGTGATGGCATTCCATTTGTGGAGACCGATGGCACTTAGGTGGTGGGCGAGTATACTCGATGTTGCGCCGGCCAACATGCCCGGAATGAGGATGCGAAGCGGCAGTGAAATGCCGTCGATTCCAAAGACCCATGTATACATCGATTCCGGAATGAGCCCTGCGAGGAGGGCCAAGGGGAGTGTTAAAAGAAGGGTGCGTTGCAGGTATCTTCTGGTGATTGAATGTCGTGCTTCCCGGGAGGAAGCGGAAGCTACCTCAGTATTTACAATGGGAGCCAGGGATCGTGCAACAGTCCAAACCGCTTCTACACCATAATACACGACCGAATAAACGCCCGCTCCGGCCGCCCCGATAAAATGATCCAACAGCGAGAGGTTTGCTCTGTTCGTAAGAAGCTGAAGAACCGATCCTGTAGAACCCTGCGTACCATATTTTAAGAGAAGTCTCCCGGGCGAATTTTTATCTTCTTTCCCAGATGTGGGACCTTCTTCCCAACTGCCTTTTAATGCAAACAGGGAATACAACAAAGTCACAGAGAGTGCACCTGTAAGCGCCCACATAAAGCCTCTGGGCGTGGCGATGTCGAAAAGGATGTAGGTCACAAAAACAGTCAGAAGCAGGGTGGAGGTTTGGGCGACTTGAAGGTAGTTGTTTGAACGAATTCTGCCCGACGCGATCAGAAGCTGAGAATGAAACACCACCAAGCTTTGTAGAAGCCCCAGGCCTGCTGAAGCGTAGAGCCATTCCTTGGGAATCACGTCTAATCCGACCCCGATCCCAGACGCCATAATCGCAGAGATGCCACACCACAGATACGCTACTTTTCGGATATCTCGCGCACGATGCGACCTCCTGACATACACGACTGCCCCAGCAGCGACAAACCCCGCCATCCCCGTGACGAGCAAGAGGCCAAACTGCAACAGAGCCACCTCTCCAAGTCCTATTTCTCCAAGGAAGTGGCTGTTCAAGAGTACGGTCGTTAAAGTTGCGACCAGGAGAATCAATCTCGCCCCAATGGAGTGCGATATGTCAGAAATCAACCTCAAGGTTTAATCGGTGTGTCACCTTCCAATGCTTCTCGATACACTTTGTCGTAGGCATTCGCCACGGCGTCGACGCTGAAATGATCGACTGCGTATTTTCTGATGCTGACAGGATCGATTTCCCCATCACTCCCGAGCTTTAGTAAAGCGGACTTCAGAGCACTTTCATCTTCGTTGGGAATAAGAATTCCACGCCCACAATTTTCGGTGAGGTGTTCCGAGACTCCGCCTACGTCAGTCGAAATAACGGGCAGCCCGGTCGCCCATGCTTCTGCGATGACGCATGGGAAATTTTCTTTTCTACTGAACAGAACCAAAGCATCGGCCTTCTGCATCCCTCGGGCGACTTCCTCGATGTTTTTTGGCCCCGAAAACGACACACATGGTTCGGTCAGGTTCATAGAAGCGGCGTAGTGACGCAGTTTTGTCAATCGCTCAGGGTCGCTTCCTCCCATAAATGTTGCAGAGAATTTAAACTCCGGGTGAGATGTCCTAAGGGCAGATAAAGCATGAATAATTCCAGTAATGTTTTTTTGGCTTTCATCAAGAGAACTGACATGTAAAATACGGAAGCCCTCATCCGTTTTCTCGGTCTCAGTGGATGGTTTGAAACGGTCAGTATCCACAACGTTTGGTACAGTTACATAGTTGCTTGCACCTCCGATGTTGACCATTTTAAACGTGCGCATCTTCGCACCCAACTGTTCAGTGACAGGACAGAAAGCCGATGCATATGCCGCCGTCCGTCTCATCGAAATGCGACGCCACAATGGGATGTGCTGTGAATCGTGATAGGCTGTCCAATGTTCTGTAATGATGAGCGGGACATCCCAGCTCTCGGCTAAAATTCTTGCGGCCCTTCCAGCTGGAAATGCCACGTGAAGGTGCACCAAATCGGGCATTGAGATCTCTTCACCAGGAACCATCTTTAACAGTGCTCGAGTCACTGCGATTGACCCTGGTTTGGTCGCTTTCGGATACACGATACGTTCTAAAAACCCGTCCCCTTTCCTCACTTCTGAACTTTCTAGCAACGGGCTTTCATTTGATACGGGTGAGGCATACCAAACCTCGCTTTTATGCTTGGTGGCTATTGCTGAAATATGTCTCTGTATGAAGTTTCCTAAAGAATCGTGAACCTTACTCGGGTACCAACTTGCAATATGCAAGACTCTAATTCCTTGGGTATTTTCCATGACGACAAATTTGGCACATTTACGAGTACGAACAAAACTTAAGTTTATTTCTCCCGACATCTTCTTAGAGCCATGAGATTCAACTGTTTTTTTTTTAGGTATATTTAAAAAAAAATCACCAAATAATGAGACTTGCCATTACAGCTTTTGCGTGTTTGATTTCTTCCTTCATTTCTGGACAAGGTGTTATTGATACACTGGATTATTCATCGTATCCTGCTCAGGCGCGCGCTGAAATCATGTCTGTTAAAGCAAATTTTGAAAAGACAGAGAATCCCTTTGTTGCCATTTACATGGGATCTGAAATTTATGATTACTTCTATTTCCCTTTTCAAGGTCTTGATGGCACGCATTATGACTTTGCGTATAGCAACAACAATCTTGGTGACATCCCATTTGGTGAGGATGATGGCCTCATGTACGATGAGGAAGGAAATCCCATAGAAAATCAATCAGAAGGCGCGAAATTGGTGGGAAGGGAATTTCTCATCACCTGGGAATACGCATATTCCTATATCGTATGTTGCGAAGGACAAAGTATATCTTACCCTGCTGTTCTCCCTCGTATTTCACGTATTGAGTACGTCACAAAATAGTGAGCGAGTCATGCGCGGTGTTCATATGATCGCGATTACTCCAAATCCATCATCTCCTCCATGCATGCAAGTACTTCTTGTGCGAATGCTTCATCTTGAGACAACGCTTCGCAGACTTCAAGTTTAGGGGTGTACTTCGCATCAATTTCTTCCTCGGAAAGTTCACCAGCCATAGCAACAGCGAACAACTCCATTGTTGTTTCTGCACAATCGCATGCCGAAGGTCCTGATGTTCCACACGCACTAAATGCCATTGACGCTAGAATGGCCGCACCCAAGAGATTTGTAATTTTTTTCATAATGTTGCTTCAAGTGTAAGTCCACAATATAGTGTCTTCTTTGACACATTAAAAGGACTAAAAACACTTGTACTAACAAAACTTAAGTTTATATTTGCACCCCCTTCGGGGATTATGGTGGGTATAGCTCAGTTGGTTAGAGCACTGGTTTGTGGTACCAGGGGCCGTGGGTTCAAATCCCATTATCCACCCAAAGTTTAAGGTCTTGCGCAAGCAAGGCCTTTTTTTGTTTACTGGGGATGTCACACTTTTTACTTTTTAACAGTAAGATTTAAAATAGAGACCATTTGTTTATTTGCAATCACATTTTTAAGTTCTATCATAATAATCAAAATTATTTATATGAAAATTATTTCTGCTTTGTTGTTGGTTTTTCTTTCATTAAATCTTTATTCTCAGTGTG
>CAJXHE010000047.1 GCA_913051865.1 uncultured Flavobacteriales bacterium | reverse complement strand
TTCGCAAACCCCGAATGAGTGCTGGGATGGAACCTCAAATAACGAACTTGTACCTGACGGAGTATACACTGTCGTTGTTCGCGTATTAGATGGATCGGGGAAATGGCATGTCATTTCCCAAAGTGTGCACGTTCTTAGGCCGTAGTTCTGTACCTTTGCGCGAATCGCGGACCGAAGGGTAGGCGCAAAAGCGCGCTCAGAAAGGAAAGCGAGTAACGCGATTCAATCTGAAAACATGCCTATAAAAGATGCCAAATTCTTCGGCGAAGGACTCACCTACGACGATGTATTGCTCGTTCCAGCTTACTCTGAAGTGCTTCCACGTGATACTGAATTAACATCCCGTTTTTCGAGAAATATTGAGCTCAAAACGCCAATTATCTCAGCCGCCATGGACACTGTTACTGAAAGCGAAATGGCAATCGCCATGGCGCGACAAGGGGGTATGGGAGTGATTCATAAAAACATGAGTATCGCGCAACAGGCAAAGGAAGTGAGAAAAGTAAAACGGTCTGAAAACGGCATGATTCAGAACCCAATCACTTTAAATAAAAACGCAACCGTGGGTGATGCTATGGAAATTATGCGAGAGAGACGGATAGGTGGCATTCCTGTTGTGAGTCCAGAAGGCATTCTCGTAGGAATCGTCACGAATCGAGATTTGAGATTCGAAAAAACGCCAAGTCGTCCTGTCGCGGAAGTGATGACGAGTGAAGGATTGATTGTGACAAAGGATGGATCTAACTTAGATAAGGCAGCCCAAATACTCAGTGAGCACCGCATCGAAAAACTACCCGTTGTAGATGACAATGCCAAACTGATTGGATTAATCACATATAGAGATATTATTAAACTCACTGAATTCCCGAATTCATGTAAGGATAGATTTGGCCAATTACGCGTGGCAGCTGCTGTAGGTGTCACATCTGACACAATGGAACGCATTAAAGCACTTGTCGAAGCTGGCGTTGACGCTGTCATTGTTGATACGGCTCACGGTCACAGCAAAGGCGTCATTGACGTTGTGAAAGAGGTGAAAAAACACTTTCCTGGGGTGGATCTCGTTTGTGGAAACATCGCAACTGCTGAAGCAGGTCTTGCGCTTGTAGAAGCAGGCGCAGATGCCGTAAAAGTTGGCGTAGGACCTGGATCAATTTGCACGACCAGAATAATAGCAGGAGTAGGCGTACCTCAGCTTTCAGCTGTCATAAATGTCGCCAAAGCCCTGAAGGGAACAGGAGTGCCTGTCATTGCTGATGGTGGCGTACGCTACACAGGAGACATTGTTAAAGCAATCTCAGGAGGCGGCGACAGTGTGATGGTGGGGTCAATGCTCGCAGGGACAGGCGAAAGCCCAGGCGATACTTTTATTTTTGAAGGCCGTCGTTTTAAAGGATATCGCGGAATGGGATCTATTGAAGCCATGGAAAAGGGATCGAAAGACAGGTATTTCCAGGACACCGAAGATGATGTCAAAAAACTCGTCCCGGAGGGGATTACTGGCCAAGTCCCATTTAAAGGATCTGTCAAAGAGGTCATGCACCAAATCACAGGAGGTATTCGAGCAGGACTTGGATATTGTGGGGCCAAGAACATATCCGATCTACAAAAAGATTCTCAATTCATTAGAATAACAAGTGCCAGCATGAAAGAAAGTCACCCGCACGATGTCATGATTTCTAGAGAAGCACCTAATTACAGCATTCGCTAAGCGCAAGAAAAACAATACTATGAAACAATTTCTTTTGATTTTTACCCTCATCTGTTACACGATGATCTCGTGTTTTACTGAGCTCCAAGCACAATCAGACATTGAAACAGGTACCGAAAATGAATACGTACTTTCAGTCGGTGGTGAGGGAGTCACGTTAGATGACTTTAAACATATTTATGGGAAAAATAACCGTGACAGTGTCATCACACGTGAACTTCTCGATGATTATATGGAATTGTTTGTCAAGTTTAAGCTTAAGGTAAAAGAAGCTGAATATCTTGGGATGGATACTGTCGCAGATTACGTTAAAGAACTTGAAGGATATCGAAAGCAACTGGCGAGACCCTATCTCGTGGATATGAATCTGCTCGATGAATTAGTCAAAGAGGCATTCGACAGACAACAAGAAGAAATTCATGCAAGACACATTCTCGTAAGTGTGAATCCGGATGCGCTTCCTGCTGATACAATGAGAGCATGGAGAAGAATCTCACTTCTTAAAGCGCGGGTTGATGCGGGTGAAGACTTTACAGAAGTCGCTACCAGCAAAGGAGGAAGCGACGATCCATCGGTAAAAGATAATGGAGGTGATTTGGGGTGGTTTACGGCATTCTCGATGATCTATAGTTTTGAGGTTGCTGCGTATGCTACACCCGTTGGAGAAATCAGCAACATTGTACGCACCCGTTTTGGATATCATTTCTTAAAAGTGGATGGAAGACGAGACGCGAGAGGTGAAGTCCAAGTCGCGCACATCATGGTGCGTGTCCCAGACGTCACCGACAAGGCGATGCTGGAGAGTAGCAAGGCGACAATAGACGCTGTTGCAGAATTCCTTCAAGCCGGAGAAACATTTGAATCTCTTGCCTTGAAATACAGTGATGATGCAACAACAGCAAGTAAAGGTGGTGTTTTACCTTGGTTTGGAACGGGTAAAATGGTGGAAGAATTTGAAAATACTTCATTCGCATTAGAACAAAATGGTGATATCTCTGAACCGTTCCTGAGCAGCTATGGATGGCATATTGTCAAACGATTAGGGTTTAAGGAACTCGAGTCTTTTGACGACGTGAGGAATTCACTTAAAAAGAAGGTGAGTCGAGATTCACGCGCAGATAAAACACGGTCTTCTTTCCTCAAAAAACTGAAGACAGAATATGGATTCACTCAAGATGCGCGTCGCACATCAAACCTCGTTGTCTCAGTGAATAAAACAGATAGCGTATTCCATAAAGGACACCCCATAGAAAATGTCTATAAATCTGAACTTGGAAAAACATTGTTTGCTATAGACGGAATCAAAACAACTGTGAGAGATTTCATCGAATACTCAAATGGTCAAAAAAACAGAGGATTAAATCGTCCGGCTGAAATGATCTTAAAATCATTAATACATCAAATGGTCGAAGAAAAACTCCTCGCTTATGAAGACGAAAGACTCGAAGAGAAGCACGATGATTTCAGACTTCTCATTGAGGAGTATCACGATGGAATTCTTCTGTTTGAATTGACCGACAATAAGGTTTGGTCTAAAGCAGTACGCGACACATCTGGTCTGGAAGAGTACCATGCAAACAACTCTGAGTTGTTCATGTGGCCAGAAAGGTTAGATATCGCGGTGTATACTTGTGAAGACGCTAAGCTGGCAAAAAAGGTCAAGAAAGGAGTGAAGAAAAATGACGACATTGAGGCAATGCGCAGAGAACTCATCGGAGACAGACCTCTTGCAATCCGTATTGAATCAGCACTCTATCCAGAAGGCGCAAATACGTGGGGCGACACCGTGTTCTACGCATTAGAAAAGGGGACTTTTGACTTAAACCGTAAGGCGCCAAGATTCATGACTTTCGAAGTGGGTGAAGAGGGCATTGTCTTGATTCATGTGAGAGATCGTGTGCCACCCACACCTAAAACACTTGATGAAGCAAGAGGTCAAGTGATTGCAAGCTATCAAGATCATCTTGAAAAAGAGTGGATTATGGCATTGCGCCGAAAATATCAAGTCGAAATAAACACTGCTGTGCTTTACAGCTTAATCGACTGATGGAATATGGATACGTCAAGTAAGACTCTGGTTTTTACTTTAGCTATCTTGTGCTTGAATCTGATGTCATGTGAGGGTTTTGAAAGTGAACAATCACGTGAAAGAATCGTCATCTCTGCATTCGGCGAGACGCTTTCATTAGATCAACTGTCTACAAGAATCCCAAATGAGATGTCTTTCGAAGACAGTACGCTTATGGCAGAGCGCATCATTGAAGGATGGGTCAGAGAGCACGTTCTACTGTCAGAGGTTGAAAAAAATATTTCTGAATTCGATCACGATTTTGAGGCCGATGTTACTGCCTATAGAAATGCGTTGCTTGTGAGCCATTTTGAAAGTCGTTACGTCGCATCTCGGTTAGATGGCAACGTTGGGGAAAATGAAATAGAAACTTTTCACAATGAACACGCTGATCTTTTCCTGCTTCAAGAACACGTGGTGCGCGCACTTTACATACAACTTCCTGGGGAAGAAACCCAGTTAGATTCTGTCAGGACATGGCTTGAAGCCTCAGATTCATTGTCCACCCCCAAACTAGAACAGTGGTGTATAGAACATGGCGCTCATTTCGCCTTAGATTTTGATTACTGGTGGTTTTTGAGTGACTTGTTAGATCAAATCCCGATGCAGATATATCGCATCGAAGACCAATTACGTCAAAGAAAGGTAATTGAATTTAAGGAGGACAATAAAAAGTACCTTTTAAGAATTCTGGAACATCAATTTAAAGACCTCCCGTCCCCTATAGGCATCGCCAGAGAGCGTATTGTCGATCTGATTATTCAGTCGAGAAGACGCGCTTTATTAGAGGACTTGAGAGACGACCTTGTGAAAGAAGCGTGGGCTCAAGGAGAAATACGACGAGATAGCATCCCCACTTAAACCCACCGAACTAACTTCGCCACATGCAAGGCATTTATATATTTACATTATCGTTTCTTTTCTCCCTATCGCTTTTGGCACAGCCAGGGAATTCTGAATTTCAACTTCTTGATGGAATCATCGCAGTAGTGGGGGATGAAATCATTCTTAACAGCGCCATCGAGGACAGGGCGCTTCAAACACGCATAGAAGGCGGAGAAGTTGATGAAAGCCAAAAATGTATCTTCCTAGAAGAACTTCTATTTGAGAAACTTCTGTTACACAATGCACGGCTGGATAGTCTAGATGTCACTGACGGAGAAGTGATGGACGAAATAGAACGACGTCTCGCGTATTACATCAAAATGCTTGGTTCGGTAGAGTCATTCGAAGCGGAGTACGGGAAATCTGTCGCTCAGTGGAAGGCTGATTTCACTGAGCCTATTTTAGATCAATTGCTCGCGCAAAGAATGCAACAAACGATCAGCCAAGAAGTGCGCGCTACGCCCGCTGAGGTGATGGAATATTTCGAAAATACCCCCGTAGATTCTCTGCCACTTATCCCCGAAGAATTAAGTTACAGTGAGATCGTTCTTCAACCGGTGATCTCCGACAAACAGAAACAAGCAGTACGCACATCCCTTGATTCAATCCGAAACCTGGTCGCCACAGGGCAACTTTCCATGACCTTGGCTGCCACGCGCTATTCAGAAGATCCAGGCTCTAAATACAAAGGGGGGTGTTATGAAAATATCGCGCGCGGCGTCTTCATTGCAGAATTCGAAGCTGCCGTTTTTGACACACCGGTGAATGGATATTCTCCCGTATTTGAATCTGATTTCGGATACCATTTTGTCAGAGTGACCGACAAAAGAGGAGAACAATTCAGTGCATGTCACGTGTTGATGAAGCCTCGAGTAGATCCGCTTGCACTCGAAAATCAAAACGCAAAAATAGACTCTATTTATGCATCGCTAAATGCCGGAAGTACAACCTTTGAAAGAGATGTTTTATCTTTTTCTACCCGGGAATCGTCAAAGAATTCTAAAGGTCAGGTTGTCAATCCACGTGACGGTGGTCTCATGTTTGGGGTGGATGAGCTCGATCCCAATTTGTATTTTTTACTTGAACCTCTTGAAATAGGAGAAATAAGTAGTCCCGTTCAATTGGTTGACATTGATGGCAACGGGTTTTGGACAATACTGCGACTTGATGACAGAAAAGCCGCACATAGGGCAAATCCCAAAGATGATTTTGCACTGTTCCAATCACAAGTAGAAAACAACATGAGAGCCTTAGATATGAATGAGTGGATCGATGAACACATATTTGACACATTCATCAGAATTTCACCAGAATATATCGACTGTGAATTCAACATGAATTGGAAGCAGTGAACATCTCCAAGGTGAGTGTCATCACTGTATGTTACAATGCCTCTGATGTTATCTCTCAATGTCTGGATTCAGTTCAGGAACAAGTCATAGAAAATGTCACCGTCGAACACATCGTTATTGATGGTGGATCGAACGATGGTACAGTAGAAATCATACGAGCGCACAAAAGTCCCGACCATGTTGTGTCGGAAAAAGATGACGGACTGTATGACGCTATGAACAAAGGTTTGGCCTCAGCGACTGGAGACGTGATTGCATTTTTAAATAGTGATGATGTCTATGCCGACACAAATGTCATCTCAGACGTCGTGTCCGCATTTAAGTCTTCAAATGCGCACGCAGTGTTCGGAGATCTCGTTGTTTTTGATCCAAAAAAAGAGGGACATATTGTCCGAAGATGGAAAGCAGGCCCCAAAGGAAACTTTAAACACGGATGGATGCCACCACATCCAACGCTCTTTGTGCGGACATCCGTTTTTGAACGACATGGCGGATTTAATCTGAATTTCAAATTTGCGGCAGATTACGAGTGGATGATAAGAAGTCTATATACCGAAAACATCTCTTTAAGCTATCTCCCAAAAACACTTGTTAAAATGAGGGCTGGCGGTTTGAGTAATGCGTCTTTGAGGAATCGCCTGACAGCCCATTTTGAAGATTACAGCGCATGGAAAGTGAATGGCAAAATCCCATATCCATGGACCGTTTTTTTGAAACCACTCAGAAAAATAACTCAATTTATAAAATGAGTGGTGGTCGAGTGATGCGTCTTATATTTGGTCTGCAATAGATAAATAAAAATGAACGATAAAGAAGCTCTAGACAATCTGCGGGTCAAGCATCAGCAACTCATTGATGAGGTTGGAAAAGTCATTGTAGGACAACAGCATGTTGTGAAAGAAGTCACAATGGCGATTCTTGCGGGTGGCCACTGTCTCCTTGTAGGCGTCCCAGGACTTGCCAAAACTTTACTCGTTCAGACAGTGTCAGATGCCTTGGGCATGTCATTCAATCGGGTTCAGTTCACTCCGGATCTGATGCCATCTGATATCACCGGATCTGAGATTCTTAATGACGCACGGAAATTTGAGTTTGTCAAAGGACCTCTTTTTTCAAATATCGTGCTTGCAGACGAGATCAACCGTACGCCCCCAAAAACACAAGCTGCACTTCTCGAGGCGATGCAGGAGAAATCAGTCACTGTCAATGGAAAAGGATATCCGTTGCCGACTCCTTTTTTCGTTCTCGCAACACAAAACCCAATCGAACAAGAAGGGACTTATCCCCTTCCAGAAGCGCAACTCGATCGATTCATGTTCAACACATGGGTCGATTACCCGAGTTTTGAAGAAGAACTGCATGTCGTGAAACTCACAACAGGTGACCATTCTGAAAAAGTTTCCCCGGTGCTTTCTGGCGATGAAATTCTAAGCTATCAAAAGCTCATCAGACGCATGCCTGTGGCGGAAAACGTGCTTAATTACGCCGTAAACCTTGCTAGTAAAACACGCCCAGGACGTGAAAAAGCGACCGAAGAAGTCAACAAATACATCAGCTGGGGCGCTGGACCACGCGCTTCTCAATTCCTCGTCGTCGGCGCAAAAGTACACGCTGCACTCGCTGGAAAATATAGCCCTGACATTGAAGATGTTCAAGCAGTCGCGCTTCCTATTCTACGTCACAGAATCGTTCCCAATTACAAGGCAGAAGCAGATGGGATTACTGTGGAGAGATTGATCGCGAATTTGGTATAAACATCTGTTGATTTTGCCGACGTCAAAAACCAACACAACGGTGAAAGCTAAGAAAGATTCCATTGTAGGATTTATTGTCAGGGTTTTTGCATTGCTCTCAAATGAGGAGAGAAAAAAATCTGGACTTTTACTTGCAGGTATTGTCGTCAACAGTTTCGTTGATTTACTTGGCCTTGCTGTGGTGATCCCGGTCATTGGATTGGTGGTCAATCCTTCCGTTATTTCCACCAATGCACTTCTTGCAGATGCGTTTGCACTCAGTCATTACCTCGGCATAGAGACCGAACAAGGATTCCTGATTCTACTTTGTGCAACGATGTCAGGGGCTTTCTTGTTCAAAGCGCTTTTCGGATTGATGATCAACTTGTTTCAGGCCCGATTTTCTTTCTCTGTGGCGCATCGAATTTCAGGAAACATGTGGGATTACCACTTCGCCAAGTCCCTTGAAAAAATGCGATCACAAGAGTCTGGGAAGATCTTAAGCCAAATCAACAGCTGGCCGATCAATCTGGCTCGAAATTTTATTATAGGGGCTCTTCTACTCATCAATGAGAGTATGATTGTTGTGATCATCGGTGTGGGACTCCTCATATACAATCCATGGGTGTTTTCTGGTCTTGCACTTATTCTGATTATAGGGATTGTGATTATTCGTGGGTTTACCAAAAACAAACTTGGATCCTACAGCGCAACGCTGAACAGGCTCTCTCCAAGAACCAATACCTTAATCTCCAATTCAATCAATGGATTTCTTGAACTCATCACTTTCCGAGCGGTGAAGACAATGAAAGAAGAATACCTCAAAGATGTGCGGCATGTTTTTCGGGTAATGGGAAACACAACCGTCATCAATTTTGTCCCCAGCAAACTGTATGAAGTTCTTGCTGTAGCCGCGTTGTCAGCGGCAATCATCATCAGCATTCTGATGACAGGGTTTGGCGAAGGATTCTTTGAACTGCTTTCCCTTTTGGCGCTAAGTGCCTATCGGATTATGCCTTCGATGTCACGTCTGAATGCCACCATCATTAACATGCAAAGTCAAGCGTATGTCCTCGAGGCAATGGAGTTAGGAAGTGAGGAATCTCAAGTAGATCGCACTTATCTCAAACAAGACACACTCAGAAGCGCTTTAAACATCAAGGTGTCAGAAGTAAGCCTGGGCTACGCCAATCTAAAAAGGCTGGTTTTGGAAAACGTAAATGTCGAATTTACCTCAGGGAAAATAAATGCCATTGTAGGACCTTCTGGATGCGGGAAAAGCACTTTAATCAACGCTTTGATGGGCATTCACGCCCCTGAACAGGGATCCATATCATTCATTGAAAAACCAACTGGAGAGGTCTTGCCACAAAGAGAACATCTAAGCCAAACAGCATATTTGTCGCAACATCCTTTTCTTTTTAGCGGCTCTGTTTTGGAAAATCTCACCTTAAGGGTGCCTGGGGTCAAGGTCGACACAGTCAAAGTCTTGGAACTCATCGACAGATTGAAACTGAATCAATGTCTGGGCAGCAACCCCTTAGCATTTATTTTAAGTGAGGGCGGAAAAAACCTCAGCGGTGGAGAGCAACAGCGGCTGGCCATTCTGAGGGCTTTACAAATTAACAGGCCCGTGCTTATTCTTGATGAAGCAACGAGTGCGCTTGATATAGGGATGCGCGGCATCATTCTTTCGATCTTGAAAGAACAAGCTGAAAAAGGGGTCACCGTTGTTCTCGTGACCCACGATGAAGATCTTGCCTCTCAATGTGATACCTTGTTGAAACTAGAAGCACCCCACTAGTCCGAGTTATGAAAAAAACAGACCTCAAGCAATTTGACAACATGTCTTACCATCCTGGCTCGATGGCAAAAAGAAGCCTGTGGTATGTTGTGAATGTTTTGTTTTTCAATACTTCCTTTCCTTTTTCCAATTCTCTGAAGAGAATGCTTCTCAGACTTTTTGGGGCAAAAATCGGAAAGGGGGTAATCTTGAAGCCCAAAATAAACATCAAATATCCATGGAAACTCTCTGTTGGAAACCACTCTTGGATTGGAGAAGAGGTCTGGATAGACAATTTGGGACATGTTGAGATTGGAGCAAATTGTTGCCTCTCTCAAGGGGTGATGTTGCTGTGTGGGAATCACAATTTCTCTGTCTCGCGTTTTGATTTAATTGTTGGAGACATCGTACTCGAAGAAGGTGTCTGGTTGGGTGCAAAAAGCATTGTGACACCTGGAGTCACATGCAGCTCTCATGCTGTGCTCACTGTGGGGTCCGTTGCCTCAAAAAACCTTGAAGCATATTCTATCAACAGAGGCAATCCAGCAGAAAAAATAAAATCTCGCGTGATCGAATGAGTGGAGTTAGCCCGACGATAAATATTGTGTTTCTCTACACAGAGTTGGCAGGGTATGTCCTCACGTGTTTGGAAGCCCTTGGGAAGAACGACAACATCCGTCTGACTGTGGTGCATTGGCCCGTGAAATCCGAAGCCCCTTTTGAACTTCCTGTAACAACCCCATTCGACTTGGTAAGCAGATCGAATATGAGCCGTGAAGACATTGCATCTCATGTCGCCGAGATTGCGCCTGACGGCATCTTTGTTTCAGGATGGATGGACGAGGATTATTTGGCCATCGCCAGAACTTATGTCTCTCAAATCCCTGTCGTACTGACTATGGATAACAAATGGACTGGGAGCTTTAAACAAAGAATAGTCGCCTTGAGTTCACCGTGGTTCATCCAAAGACATTTCAACGTGGCATGGGTGCCAGGTGAGGAACAAAAGAAATATGCCCGGAAAATGGGGTTTGAAGACTCTGACATATTTGCAGGGTTTTACAGTGCCGACACACACCGATTCAATGAAATCCACACCAAAAGAAAAGAATCAAAAAACATCAATAAAAAGTTGCTTTACATCGGCAGATACGTGGACCAAAAGGGATTGGGATTGCTGTGGGAAGCCTTTCTTTCGCTTCATCAAGACAACCCCATGTGGGAACTCCATTGCGTGGGCACAGGAGATAAGTTTGATGCCCGACTGAAACATGACAAAGTGTTTCATCATGGATTTTTACAACCTGCGGAGCTTGAGCCTTTGATCCTGGATGCAACTGCGTTTGTGATCCCTAGTCTCTTCGAGCCATGGGGCGTCGTCCTACACGAAATGGCAGCGGCAGGACTACCTCTGATCACCAGCGATGCTGTAGGAGCTGCCGAAACGTTTGTCTCAGAAGGCGTGAACGGTTGGTCTTACTCAAGTACTGATAAGGTAGGACTTGTCCATCGTTTAAAGAGATTGTATGCCTTGAGTGACGAAGACGTGTTTCAATTGGGGGAAGAAAGCCATAGGATATCCCAGTGCATTAGCCCTGATATTTGGGCTGATATTGCAGAAAACATAGTAGTTTTGAACCAACTAAGTTCCAAATGAAACTACTCATTGTCATAGGTACCAGACCCAACTTCATCAAGGTCACTCGATTCAAAGAGGTCGCTGAAAAAACAGAAGGATTTTCGGTCGAGATCGTTCATACTGGCCAGCATTATGACAGGGAGATGTCAGGTGTGTTTCTTGAACAATTCCAGTTACATCCAGACCACTTTTTAAGTTTACGAGGTAACACTTCAGACCATTTTGCGAACATGACCGTTGACCTGGGACACCTCATCGAAGAAATCAAACCTGATGTCGTGATGGTGCCTGGTGATGTCAACTCCTCGCTAGCAGGCGCGCTTGCTGCTCAGCAAAAAGGAGTGAAAATCGCCCACCTTGAATCAGGTTTGCGAAGCAGAGACCTTGACATGCCCGAAGAAGTCAACCGCATCAAAATCGACAACATCACCGATTACTTTTTTGTGACTGAAAAATCCGGGATGGAAAACCTTGCTGAAGAGAATTTAATCGCTTCATCCGAAGACAACAACATCTTCGTCGGCAATACGATGATAGACACCCTTGTCAAGCACCAACCTGACATTGACGCCAGCTCAATCCTCGATCATTTTGGCGTCACCAAAGGCGAATATGGTTTGGTGACCATGCACAGACCTTCGAACGTCGACAACGAGGACGGGGTTCGGTTTATCATCTCCATGCTTGAACAGCTTACCGAAAAATGTCCACTCGTCTTCCCCGTTCATCCAAGAACAAGGAAAAACATGGAATCCATGGGGCTGTGGGCTCAATTCGAAAGCATCGAAGGCCTCATCATTGGAGAACCCATGGGGTATTTCGATTTCCAAAAGCTCATCAAACACGCAAAATTTGTGGTGACCGACTCTGGCGGCATCCAAGAAGAAACCACATTCTGTCAGGTGCCTTGCATCACCATTCGAGAAAACACTGAAAGACCCAGCACCATAGAAATCGGCACCAACCATCTCGTGGGGTGTAATCTCGAGGCTATTTTAGAAGCCGTTGCAAATCCCAAAAGTGGCGTTGTGCCAGAAAAATGGGACGGTTTTACAACGGAGCGAGTCATTGAAGTTTTAAGAGGATGAGTGCCTCAGTGGTAATACCGTGCTACAATGTGGAAAAGTACATCTACGAATGTCTCGATTCTGTTAAATTACAGGGAGAATGTGTCGATGAAATATTCTGCGTTGACAACAATTCATCGGACAATACAATAAATGTAATTAAGAAATGGGGTGAGGAAAATCCTGAACAAAACATCACACTTCTTAAAGAAACCAAACCCGGTGCATGTGCTGCTAGGAATAAACCCCTCGAACTCATTCAATCAGAATGGATTCAGTTTCTAGACGCTGATGATTTGTTATTGGAAGATAAAATATCACTGCAGATTCAAGGTTCAAATGGATGTGATCTTATTTACGATTCTTTTGTAAAAAGAGATTCTGAAAATAGCGAGATAGTGATCATCCCCAATATTGATGTCGCATTGGGCATTATGGAAAGTAATCTGGGAAATACCTGCTCAAATCTTTGGCGTACAGTTGCAATTAAAAGCATTGGGGGATGGAATGAAAAGCAAACAAGTAGCCAAGAATATGACTTATTGTCGAGGTTGTACCAGGAAGGGGTTAGCTTTCAAATGCAAGACAACTGCAAAACCGTCATTAGAGAGAGAGTAAGTGGACAAATCTCTCAAGGAAATCAAAAACTAATTTGGGAAAACTATACCAATCTGAGAGTCAGCTTCTTTAAACAGGTTATTCAAAAACAAAAAGACAGCTCGGCAATACAAAAGTCTTTGACTATCATCTTTGGGGCAACCCAAATACTCTATAAGCATAATCCAGACTTAGCCGTTAAAATTTACGACACCATATTAAAACCAAACGACTACATACCCACAGTTACAACAATAAAAAGCAGGTTTTATCTTCTCACCTATAGAATCTTGGGGTATCGTTTTGCAGAGCACTTTCGTACAATTTTAAGAAAACTTAAAAGAGCGTGACATGAAGATGATTCTCATCACACGTTTTGCTATTGAACTTGAATCATCATCCAAGTTTTTTGAAACCAAAGAAGGTGTAGAGTGGTTTAACCATCGACTTTCCTTTTTCAAGAAAACATGTCTTCCTTCGATCCTTAATCAATTAACAAGACCTGACCTTTGGGTTATCTTTATCACGAAAAACAAGAATATTCACACGAAACTATCGAACGAAACATTAGGTTTTGATTTCATCAAAATTGTTGAAATCGAAAAGTTCACAGCCTTTAAAGAAATTGTGTCAGCATTCCTTTTAAAGGATAATCTATCACAATCAATTACAACACGACTAGATTGTGACGACGCCTTATTCCCAGAATATTTTAAGACTGTTAAATCTATAAGCGACAAAACATCTAGTGATTGTCTATTTGAACCGAGCAAAGGGTTAAGCTTACAAGTAGAGGATGAAACCATAACAAGAGCGGCTTACATTCAGAAACTTCTGCCACCATTTCTATCTTTTATCAATAGAACAGGCGATAACATTCATGTATTTAGTTTTAATCATGATGAATGGCCCAAAGTTTTCATAACTGAAAAACAAAATAAAACGCCACTTTGGATTCAAGTCGTTCATGAGAACAACATATCGAATCAATTTGGATGGGGTTGGATGGTAAAAAGTGTGGTTGAAATAAATCCAGGGGAAATTCAACACCTATTTACAACTTTAGATGTCGTAAATAAATCTTCTATCAAACTTATAAAAGTTAATTTCAGACACTGTCTCTATCTGATTCAGGAAAAATTCTACAAGAGAACTAGGAATCGCAAATCATTAAAGATTGGAAAAGACTAAATGAATAACATTAGTACTCTTATTTCCGTCATTATACCCTTCTATAATAGATCCGATGTTGTTGAACGCACACTCATATCGGTCATCAATCAGACCTATGAGAATTGGGAGTTACTCATCGTTGATGATGGAAGCTCAGAGGAAGAAAGTAAGAATCTCACTGAGTTAGTAATTCAATTAAAGGATCCCCGAATTCAAGTTCTCATTCAGACTAAAAACCGAGGAGGTGGCGCCGCGCGAAATATTGGCATGCTCGCTGCAAAAGGGGAATACATCGCATTTCTTGATTCTGATGATGATTGGGAAATTGACAAATTAGAAAGGCAAGTGGCATTTCATCAAGACAAAAGTGAAAAGCTCGTCTCATATACAAAGTCTATAATCCATTACGGAGTCAATAAAAAACCTCAAGCACCTCTCCCATCACATGCCATTGAAAAAGGTGAAAAAATTGCAGACTATCTTTTTGTGAGAGGTGGGTTTATGCCCACACCATCTTTATTTGGCGCTAGATCTGTATTTATTAATTCTCTTTTTGACACCAATCTTAGACGGCATCAAGATTATGATTTCCTTTTATCTCTTGAACAAGCAGGTTGCACATTTGAGATGATAAATAAAGTTCTTGTAAACATTCATTGGGAAGATGTTGGCACCAAAGCGGGTGAACGTTTTTACTGTCCTGATGTTTCAGCTCATTTTATTGAAACAAGAAAAGAATTTTTCTCAAATCAAGCTGCTGCGGCATTCCGTCTTAACAATGTGTTTGCGCCATTAAGGGTGAAAGAAGGGTTACGCAAATCGTTTTATAATGGATTCTGGGATGATCTCATGAAAGTGAAGATTTGGAGGATTAGATTAGTGACACTTTCACTTTTGTTTTTTAAAACCACGCTTCCTTTAAAACGCCTCTATAAATTATATAAGTTCTTTAAGTAGATTTTCTATAACTCTATCCCATGTTAAGTTTTTTGCTTTTTGAATTGAGACCATTTCGGCCCTATGAAGATCATCCTTTGAAATATTTGTAATCGCATTTGAAAGCTCCTCGACACTTCC
>CAJXHE010000046.1 GCA_913051865.1 uncultured Flavobacteriales bacterium | reverse complement strand
ATATCATACATGTGGATGTACCAGGTATTGGCCAAAAAGTCCTAAAATGGTTTGGTGTCATGCGTCCAATAGACCTAGATAATTTCTGATATGAAAAAGCAATTAAGTATCATTTTAATAGCCACCCTCGGACTAGGTTCGGTATGGGCTGGAAACCCTGACAGAGCTGGCTCTGCGGGTGCAAGTCAACTGCTCATTAATCCATGGGCTGCGTCAAATGGATTGGCGGGCGCTAACATGGCGAGCATACAGGGCTTAGAATCTGTTTTCACAAATGTAGCAGGTCTTTCCTTTATCGATAAAAACGAACTCATAACAGCAAATTCTCAGTACTTAGGTGGAAGTGGAATCAGCTTAAATTCAGTCGGTTTTGCGACTAGAATTGGGGATGCTGGAGTACTTGGCATTACAGTCTCAAGCATGTCGTTTGGTGACATCCCGATTACGACAGAGGACCTTCCTGAAGGCGGCATAGGTACTTTTTCTCCCAGTTTCTCTAGGATTGGTGTCAGCTTTGCGAAAGCATTTTCTAACTCGATTTATGCTGGATTCACGCTTAGGCTCATAAGTGAGTCCATTTCAAATGTAAAAGCCAGCGGCGTTGCTTTTGATGCAGGTATCAGATATGTGACTGGCGAAGATGACAATATGAGATTTGGGATATCACTCAGAAACGTAGGACCTCCTATGCGATATGCTGGTGATGGACTCACTACGACTGCAACACCACAAGGGTCTGCAAATTCGCTCACGGTACTTCAAAGATCTGAAAAGTATGAGTTGCCTTCGCTTGTGAATATTGGTGTGGCGTATGACGTTCTGAAATCTGAGAATATGGTGCTTGAGCTTAACGGAATGTTTACCTCAAACTCATTTACGAAAGATCAATTGGGATTTGGTGTTGAAACACGTATCGGAGACAATTTAGAACTCAGAGCAGGATATCTTTGGGAACAAGGGCTATTCTCTGACGACAACGCAACAACAGCTTATACTGGACCTGCAGGTGGTCTTACCCTTAAAGTCCCTACGGGATCCAATGGGTCGGTGATTGGTTTGGACTACTCATACAGGACTACAAATCCTTTTAACGGCACTCACTCCGTTGGCCTGAAGATCACGATTTAAAAGACCTCTTTAACATACATACTGAATAAAGAGGGTCTACAAAGACCCTCTTGTTCTTTATATACATATCTTACAATATGTCTGACATTTCATACTACACAGAAGAAGGATATAAAGCCCTAAAAGATGAGGTACATCATCTCGTTAGTGTCGAACGCCCAAAAATTAGTGCTCAAATAGGAGAGGCTATTGACAAAGGTGATCTGAGCGAGAATGCAGAATACGACGCAGCAAAAGATGCACAAGGACACTTGGAAGCAAAGATTGCGAAGATGGAAAACTTGCTTGCAAATGCGAGAATCATTGATGACAGTAAAATTGACAACAGCAAGGTCTTTATTTTAAGTATTGTAAAGATTCGAAATCAAAAAAATGGGGCGGAAGTAACGTACACGTTAGTCGCTCAAAACGAAGCAAATCTGTCGGAAAAGAAAATATCCATAGACTCTCCAATTGGAAAAGGTCTACTGGGCAAGTCCGTTGGAGATATCGCTGAAATAGAAATTCCTGCAGGCGTTCTTCTTTTTGAAATACTTGAAATTTCTAGATAAAAAGAAATGGCTAGCATTTTCAGTAAAATTATTTCTGGTGAAATTCCTTGTCATAAAATTGCGGAGAATGAAACGTGTTTTGCTTTTTTAGATATTGCTCCATTGGCTGTTGGCCACACTCTGATCGTTCCCAAACGGGAAGTAGATAAATACTTTGACTTGAACGATGAAGAAATCTCGCAAATAAATATATTTTCGAAAACAATTTCTTCTGCGATTGAAAAGGTTGTGCCCTGTAAAAGAATAGGAGTCGCAGTGATAGGCCTAGAAGTGCCTCATGCGCATATACACCTCATCCCATTAAATTCAATTGGAGACATTAATTTTGAAAGAACGAAACTAGAGTTATCACAAGATTCACTTGCCGATACTGCCAGACAAATTAGAGAGGCACTGGGGTGATGACGCAAAAAGCTACTTCGCTATTTGGACGTATTTTCAATGTTGAAAATGCGATAATCATACTTTGTTTCATTCCAATTTTTCTCTTTAGGTACACATTCATCTTGTTTCCAGGCGCACTCGGGTATGGTCCATTTATTGCATTTTACCTCCTGTTACCGATCTTTCTCATTATATACAAGGTGCCATTTAGAGAATTAGCTTGGGTGGTCTTTGTCTTAATTGTCGGGGCCAGTGGCGCAATAACTGGTGCCATACCAAATAGCATATATATCAAGGTGGCAGGGAGTATTTTACTGCCATATGTGTTCTACGCATATGTTTGGAGACATTTCGAATACAATGTCGAACGGCTTTTTACGATTTATTTAAAAGGTGCATATGTCGTCTCAGTTATAGGGCTTCTACTTTTTGTCGATTCCTTTTTAGGAAACAATCTTCTAAATTTCCTTCAATTATTCATTTATCTTGATACCATTGATGCCTCTATCGGAATACGATTAGCCAGTACATTAGGTGAGCCTACATATTTTGCGAATATCGTTTTGCCAGCCGGTGTTGTAGCCATGTTTCGTTTGGTTGTTAAAAGTCAAAGTGGAATAGGGATTGCATACCTCACAAAAAGAAAATCTCTTGTATTTATTCTTGCTTTGCTACTCACATATAGCGCGATTGCTTTTTTGGGACTGTTTCTCGGAGGAATATTGCTTCTTCTGAGGCATGGCGCAATCCGGTATGCAATCATTATCCCGTTCATTTTGATTTTTGCACGGGTTGTCATTTTTCAGGTGCCCGAGCTAGAAGACAGGTATCAGGGTGTTCTGTCAGTGTCGACTGAAGAGAAACAAACAGGTGATTTTCATGGATCCTCATTTATCCTCTTTAACCACGCGTATATCACATGGATGAATTTAAAAGAAAACCCGCTTTTCGGAACAGGGTTGGGAACACATCCGATTGCCACAGAGAAATATTCACTTGGGAATAAGGGTGTCGAATACCATTACCGTACACAAAACGCTCAGGATGCGAGTTCGATGTTACTTCGGATATTGTCTGAGTTAGGTCTTTTTGGAGGGATACTCGTATTCATTTTTCTCAAAAGAAACTTCATCCCTCGCGTGCCTGAAGACCCCGTTTTGTGGCTTATTTCTACTGCTATTTTTGTAACAATCTTAATGCAACTGTTGCGGCAAGGTAATTATATCCTAAATGGATTTCCTTTTTTCGTTTTGGGATATGTCTTTACGCGGCACACATTTAACCAGAGACATATCTTTAAGATCACGAAATAAATTATTCTACTTCAAGAATAGCGGTCATTACTGTTAAGATGCCGTTGACTTCTCGGGTCCAAATCGGACGAACGTGGCCATCAAACGCAGAGATATTATTGTAATCGCCGAAGAATACTTCGCCTTGAGGTAGAAATGAAGATTCTGAAACGAGGCGATTCGTCCATGTAAGGGCACCGTCACTTGAACTCGCTACATACACATCAGTTGTTTCATCATCGTGACCACGACGGTCATAAAAGACGATATGAATGCTTCCAGATACTGGATCTACTGCCATCCAAGTGAAAAACTGCTGACTCCCTGCTTGATCATTATTGACTCGGGTTGGAGGTGACCAAGTTGTGCCATTGTCGTCGGAGTAGCAAATAAATACGTCAAGGTCATCGCTCCCATTGCGTGCATCCGTCCAATTGATATAAATTCTTCCATTGTAAGGAGACTCTGGACTTAAGTCCACTCCTGTCACGGGCATTCCATTTACACGTCCAATTGCAGAAACGGTTTGGGCCCAACCCCCCACAATATCAGCCGCTGCAATATCATGTGCCATCCATGTCTCTCCTTTATCGAAGCTTCGGTCAAACCAAATCGTTTCATCTACTGCCCAAGCCACGTAAATCTCACCGTTTGGTCCAACAGAAGGAACAGCTCCCTCTGTTGTTTCATCATCATCAAGGCAATTGCCTGCCTTTTCACTCACCCGAATGGGCTCAGACCAATTTTTTCCGTTGCGGCCTGCAAAACTGCATAAAATAATTGTCGAATCATTCGGCTCTTGGCTGTTATACTTGTCAAATTGAGTCCAACAAGCGTGAATACGCTCACCATCTAAAGATACCACAGCCCATTCTTTGTCTTGATCTTTAGGGTGGTCTTGACCAATACTTCCTCCTTTACTCCACCTCTTGCCTTTGCTTTTTGAATGCTGACAAACAATTCTATCAAGAAGCATCTCACTTGCCCATCCCTTCCCTTCGGGATTACTCAGATGTAAATAATAGAAATCTCCATTTGGAGATGCGACGACACAAGGGTCTCCGTATACGCCATATGGTGACTTTAATGTATTGTGCTCCCAAGTGTAACCGCCGTCAGTAGAACGGTATACATTGTCTAAGATGCTTCCTGCAACCACAATATCAGGGTTCTTTAAACTGATCGCAATACTGGGTTCGCATGGTTGAAAGCCTTCTGTGGTTTGAGCAGGACCTATCCGTACATTCAGAGGGACCTGATCTGTCATGTCAGTTTGAGCGTGGAAAAAGCCCGCAAGAAGAAACAACATGGTACATATCGCTGACTTCACCATTGAGACAACAAAAGAAAGGGAATTCATCAAAAGGCTTATTTTGGAGATACTAAAACATCGAAATCATTAATGATCATCATCAACTCTGCTTGAATCGCTTCCTGAAGTTCTAAAAGTTCTTCGTCAGAAAGTTCTTCCAATTTTGCTTCCGCTGCATGATCGTGGTGATGATGTTCTCCTTCTTCGTGATTACAAGCAGTTCCAGGAAGCTTGACTAACGTCTTACTCCATACCACATAGCGCGCGTCCAATTCGGCCAGTTTATTAAACAAACTGTCTGTATTTTCTGTGACGGCAAATTGGCTTGCGAGTCTGACATGAAATTCTTTGGCCAATCTTCCACTGTCATCATGTATCGCAATCGCATTGACGCGTGCAACCGATGGCTCACTTGGCTGTTGTTCAGAACAAGATCCTAAAAAAAGGAAACTCAAAATAGAAATACTAATTGTGAAGGTTGTAATAAATGCTTTCATAGTTAATCGTTGTTGAATATTTTATTTATGAATCTGATTGATTGCAGGTTGTTTGGCACGAAGACACTTTCGAGAATGTGGGTGTTTTGCGAGGGACGGGATCGTTTCCAGAGGTTCCCCATGGGTGACACTTTGTAATTCTACGCAATGTTAACCCTAAACCCTTCCAAGCTCCCCATACTTTCAAAGATTCTATTCCATATGCGGAACATGTGGGATGATGACGACAATTTGAACCCAGCAAAGGGCTTATAATTGTTTGATATAGTCTAATAAAAGCGATAAGGACGAAGCGCATCGTTCAAAGATAAGGCGTGTGTGTTTATCTTATAATAAATAGCCATAGGACACGAACCAGAAAACTAAAACTTAATCTATGAATTTCTAGATTGGAAAATTCTCAATTGCCATCATTGCGGCAAGTCCAAATGTTGCGCCACCAATGACGAGTTGTTGAGATCTAGGTGTGACACCGAATGCACGACCGAGCGAGAATATGGCGAGGGTAACAGTGAGAATCAGGAGCTGACCAAGTTCTACTCCGAGATTGAACTTGAGTAACGGGAGAACAATCCCTGCCCCTCTGTCAGCTGCGATGCGATAAAATGAAGAAAAGCCAAGCCCATGAATTAATCCAAAAAGCGCCGTAATGAGATAGATGGAATTTCGGACATAAGCCCGTGATGCTTGCTTTTTAAGAGACAAGTCAAAGGATGTGCCACCAATTTGAAGGATAGACATTGCTAAGATTGTCACAGGAATTAGAAATTCAATCCACGACAAAGACGCGCGAACAAGATCAAGTCCAGCCAGAAACAAAGTGAGCGAATGACCTATCGTAAAAGCAGTTGCAAGCAACGCCATACGTCCTAATTTGGTGAGGTCGTATGAAGCAGCTAATGCGACGAGAAAAAGAATATGATCGAAGCCCGCCAAGTCTGTTATGTGTGTCGCTCCTAGAAAAATATCATTCATTTCACTGAGAATTAGGCCTGTTTACGATCATATCTACAAATCGTAAATGAAAATTCATGGCGTTCATCTTCGGGATGATTATCTATGACTTGCATGGTCCATTCTTGAGGATCAAATTCAGGGAAAAAGGCATCACCTTCCGGAGAACCGTGAACATGAGTAAGATACATTGTATCAATCACACCAGCATCTAAAGCCATGGTATAGATTTGACCACCCCCAATGATAAAACACTCCGACTCTTTCGCTGTCGCGGCAATGTCTATTGCATCATCAAGTGATGATACAAGGTGAGCAGGAGAAGCATCATATTCAGAGTTATGGCTCAAAACAATGTTCGGTCGCCCAGGAAGAGGACGGTATTTATGCGGAATGCTCTCATAGTTGCGTCTGCCCATAACAACATGGCGACCACGTGTAATCTCTTTGAAAAATGCCATGTCATCAGGCAAAGACCACGCCAAATCATTGTCTTGACCAATGACTCCATTGTCAGCAACAGCTGCAATGATACTGATCCGCATTTTGTTGCGATTTGTCATACTGCAATGGGAGCTTTAATGTGGGCTTGAGGAGTATAGTCTACCAAAGTGAAATCTTCATGTTTGAAATCGAACAAACTCTTGACATCTGGGTTTAAGATCATTTTCGGGAGCGGCCCAGGCGTCCTGGAAAGCTGTTCGCGTGCCTGAGCTACGTGATTCGAATATAAATGGACGTCCCCGAACGTATGAACGAACTCTCCGGGTTCTAAATCACACACCTGAGCCATCATCATCGTCAAGAGCGAATAAGAAGCGATATTAAATGGGACACCTAAAAAAGTATCGGCAGAACGTTGATATAACTGGCAATTAAGCCTCCCCTCACTCACGTGAAATTGAAACAAACAGTGACAAGGTGGGAGAGCCATATCGTCTATAAAACTTGGATTCCATGCGCTCACGACGTGTCTCCGAGAATAAGGGTTGTTTTTAAGGGAGTCAATGACCTTAACTATTTGATCTGTTGTCGAGCCATCTGGATTAGGCCAAGACCGCCACTGATAACCATATACGGGGCCCAAATCACCATTCTCATCTGCCCAATCATCCCAAATTCTCACGCCATTGTCTTTGAGATATTTGATGTTGGTGTCCCCTTGTATAAACCAAAGGAGTTCGTGAATAATACTTCTGAGATGGAGTTTTTTGGTGGTCGTTACAGGAAATCCCTCCGATAAATCAAATCTCATTTGGTACCCAAAGCACCCTAAAGTACCTGTGCCAGTTCGATCTTCACGCTTAACACCATTTTCCAATAGATGTTCAAGCAAATTTAAGTATGCCTTCATAGGTCGAAGATAAATTATGTAGGCCTTAAGAATTCACATCGTTGAAAGCACGTGAACAACTCTTGAGGGATGAACATGATTATTGCCAAAGTTGTGGTTGGGTTACGATGGTATTTTTTTCTCTTTTTCTGTATATTATATTAATGATGAGCATATGGAGGAGAAGACCAAAATGAATAGGAATGAGATAAAAAGGCCATTCCAAACCCTCAAACAAAAATGGGTTACTTACAGCAGGCGCTACCGATACAAACATATAATTTGCGGGTGCACCACCCGTATTTTCAACATACAGATTTAAAAAGCTATTTATGAAAACCATCACAGTAGAAATGGCCGCTGCGAATAAATAGCCTCTTATCCAGTCATAATACTTCAATCGCATCCCGTACAAACGAATCATTACAATAGGAACTGTAAATAATGCCGTATGGACAATGATGTAATGAACAATTACCAAGGGTGCATCTCCGACAGTAAGTAAAGGTGTCAAAACAGAATAAAAGCCACCGATAATTCCCATAAAAAACGTATATACGAACAGGTTCCTGGACCTGACAAAACAATTCACACCTATAAGCCAGATGTTCAATGAACAAAAATGAAGCGGCAAAGATCGATGAAACGAAAAGAGATGTTCAGGGATGAGAATGGTATAAATAGGGAGAAAGCTTGCCGTTAAAAGAAGCACCACACCAAGTCGTTTGAGATAAGGATCTCTCTTCTCTTGGGATAAATTATCGAAATATTTTACAAAGAGAAATCCGCAGACCAAAGCCCCAAGAATCATAAACCAATACCTTGCCTCAGAGGGCAGGATGCTTACATCATAATTAATCATGAGGACTGTGTTAAAATGGTTTGAGTTGGGAAAGCAAAGTCTAATTTCTCAGCATTAAATTTCTCAAGTATCTGCATGTTGATCTCGCCTGGCGTATCAGCCCAATGTCCTGTTTTGTTAATATAATAGGTGCAACTCACGTTTAAACTGAAATCGCCAAAGGCGCTAAACCATACTGTAAAATCATTCTCCGTATCGGAATGATTGCCCACAATGTCTTTTAAGATCGCAACCGCCAATTGAACTTTCTCAGGAGAGGTGTCATATGTAAGGCCCAGCGTAATAGAAACCTTTCGAGAAGGCTCTGCCGTAATGTTTTCTACTGCTGAATTCGTAAAACTGTTGTTGGGAATCGTTACCATTCGACCTTGAAGGGTAATCAGGCGGGACGAGCGTATTCCAATCTCCTGGACCGTGCCATCAATCCCATCTACCACAATTCTATCCCCCACTTTAAATGGCTTGTCCACAAACACCGTGATCCCTCCGAAGATGTTGGCCACGAAATCCTTTGCAGCCATAGCCATAGCAAGTCCGCCTATTCCAACTCCTGCAAGCATCGCGCCGACATCAAATCCCGCGTTATTCATCGCCGTGATGACACCTAAAATCCACACGAAAGACCTGACAGTTTTTCTTAGAATAGGTCCAATCTGATTGATCATTGATGATGTTGAAAGCTTTGCAGACCTTAAAAGCAGACTCTCAACAATAGAATCCAATACCCTAGAAACAAGCCATGTGAGATCTAGAACAAAGGCAATTTGAAATACCTTACCTATTGTCTCGCCGCTATCTTCAAAAACAAGATGTGAGTACGCAAGCCAAAAGCCCAACAAAACAAAGGCAAGAGAAATGGGTTCCTCTATTTGATCTGCGATCTTGTCATCAAGATCATTTACAGTAGAGGCAGTATATTTTTTTACAACTTTTGAAAAAATAGCGTAAACGATACGGGCTACAATGACGCTCCCTACAATATACGCAAGTGCTATAAGCCATTCTGTAATAGAGTTACCTAAAATAATTGAATCAAGTTTTTCCATTTTACGAAAGTCGGAAATCTATCCGATATCTTTGCGATATGTTAAGAAAAGATTTAACAAGTTTAAATACGGGCCCTACTTTTAGAATTGGCGTTCTTGGCGGAGGCCAATTGGGGCGCATGATGATTCAAACAGCCATAGACCTAGATATGCGTGTGGAAGTGATGGACCCTTCTCATGAAGCACCTTGTAGAAGCTTAACCCACCGATTCATACAGGGGGATCTAAACGATTCAGATGCTGTGTATGACTTCGGGAAGGATCTTGATGTCATTACCATCGAAATTGAACATGTGAGCGTTGAAGGATTGCGTCGACTAGAAGCTTCTGGAGTGCGTGTGATTCCTAAGCCAAACCATATCGCACTTATTCAAGACAAAGGATTGCAAAAACAATTTTTCGCCAAACACAAGATTCCTACTGCTGACTTTACGCTCATTGATGAGGGTGGTTGTCTCACGGGAATGGGTTTTCCTGTAGTACAGAAGTTAAGAGTTGGAGGATACGATGGCAAAGGGGTACAAATATTGAAAAGCGAATCAGATATCGATCAAAAAAGATTTTCGGAAGCCAGTGTTCTTGAGCAAGCCGTCGATATTGACAAAGAGCTTGGTGTAATCGTCGCCAGAAATTCAGCTGGGGCTACAGCTATTTATCCCATTGTTGAATCAATATTCGATCCAAATGCAAACCTTGTCTCCTCATTATTTGCGCCCGCACAAATTGACGATTCCCTCACACAGAAGGCAAAAGACCTCGCACTCAATGTCGTTGAAGCCATGGACTTTGTCGGATTAATGGCGGTTGAGCTATTCTTGAGTAAAACAGGCGATCTTTTTGTGAACGAAATTGCGCCACGTACGCACAACAGTGGTCATCACACCATTGAATCAAATCAGACGTCGCAATTTGCGCAACATCTCAGAGTTGTTGCAGACCTTCCTCTAGGCAATGTATCAAAATTACACGAGGTCGCAGGAATGATCAATCTTTTGGGAGCAGCTGACGCTTTTGGGGCACCGGTTTATGAAAGACTCCAAGAGGCCATTGACATGTCCGGTGTTCATCCACATCTTTACGGAAAATCACAAGTCAAACCCTTTCGTAAAATGGGCCACGTCACTGTGACTGGAAGTAATCATGAAGAGGTCCATAATAAGGTGTTAAAACTTCTTGAGATTCTCAGCGTAACGGGAACGCAAGAAGGGTAACTTTCCAGAAAATACGCAAGGCATGAATCACAATGGATTACCGAAGATAGCAGTTCTAGCAGGAGGTTATTCAGGAGAAGCGGCTATCTCAATCAAGAGTGCTTCTAACATCGTCCGCAATTTTGACACCTCAAAGTATACACCGTATACAGTCAGAATAGACAGAGACCTATGGTGGGTAGAGTTAGATGGAAATACCAGAGCTGACATTGATCAAAAATCCTTTACTTGGAAAGATTCAGAAGGTGTTCAAAACACATTTGATGCAGTTTTCATAATGGTTCATGGCACCCCCGGTGAAGATGGCATACTCCAAAAATATTTTGAGACCCTTGGAATCCCCTTCACTACTGGATGCTCGGATTCTGTCCGATTGACGTTCAATAAATTCAAAGCAAACAACACGCTTAGAGCAAAGGGAATATGTGTTGCTGAGTCAATCGAAATTAAACGAGAAGAAGTTCTTTCCGAAACACAACTAAGTGAAATCGCTCAAATTGTAAAGATCCCCTGTTTTGTAAAACCAAACAAAGGCGGATCCAGCCTTGGCATCACTCGCGTAGAAAACACAATGAATCTAAGAGCGGCTATTGAATTCGCATTTGACACAGAATGTCCTTCTGTCTTGATAGAGTCACTTCTAGAGGGACGCGAATTTTCCGTAGGCGTCGTTCCTAATGAAAACGGCACACAGATGGTTTTGCCAGTTACAGAAATAAAGAGTGAGAATGTCTTTTTTGACTACGCGGCCAAGTATGAAGGAAGAAGTCTAGAAATTACACCAGCGAAAATTTCATCAGCATCTCAAGCGATAATACAAGACACTGTCATGAAAGCCACTGAAATTTTAAAGTGCAAAGGGATGGTTCGCGTTGATATCATTCTTGTAAATGGAGAAAACCCCGCAGTGATAGAAATCAATTCTGTACCTGGATTTACCGATGAGAGCATTCTTCCCCAACAATTAAGATGTGCGGAAATTGAAATACCCGAGTTAATTTCTAGAATTCTGAAGGGAATTTTAGCTTAAAACCCAAAACATTAATAAAATAAAAAAGGGCCACCTCGTTAGGTGGCCCTTCTTGCTATTGAATGAAAACAAGTAAACTGTTAAAACCTAATTGCTTCAGGAATAATATACGTATTCTTCTCAAGAAAAGTTACAGTTGATTGATAAAAAACACAACAACGTAATGTTAATATGCTTATTTTCAGCTATTTACTCTGGTAGGATTTTCTTTAACAAATGCCTTCCAGCCACTCACTCCTCGTTTCATTTCAGGAGAAGACAATTGATAATGATGACAAAGCGCCACAGCTATGCCATCAGTGGCGTCAAGATTGTTCGGCATCGAACTTTGTGGAATCTTGAAAATCCGCTGAACCATTGCGCTTACCTGTTCTTTAGAAGCCGCACCAGAACCTGTGACGGATTTTTTTATTTTTCTTGGCGCATATTCTGCAATATGTAGGTCTCTGCTTAGAGCGGCAGCAAAAGCGACACCCTGGGCTCTTCCTAACTTCAACATAGATTGTACATTTTTCCCGAAGAAAGGCGCTTCTACAGCCATTTCATCAGGCGCATGTGTGTCAATTAATTGCACACACCTGTCAAATATCTTTTTGAGTTTCAGCGCATGATCAGGATACTTTGAGAGATGTAACGCACCCATTTCAATCATCTCCAATTCAGATTTCCCAGTCACTTTAATGATGCCATACCCCATAATGGTGGTGCCTGGATCTATCCCGAGTATAATTCTTTCTGACTTTTTCATTATTTAGGCCAAATTACAACACACCTTCATCGTATTCTCGCATAATGCTATTCATAGTCATAATCTTAATCTTGATAACTCACGCGACAATCGTTGGGCAATGGCTGTCTCGTTTTATTCGGTTAAGTGCCTCAGAGACTAATCATAAAAGTGAAACAGTGGGGAACGACGAAATAGAACCGCTCACAGTTATTGTCGCTTGTAAAAATGAAGCGCATCGATTGGAAGTTTTTTTAAAAGGATTGGCGCGCCAGACAACTTCCGCAGCAGAAATCATTGTTGTAGACGACAACAGTACCGATTCGACATTACAGGTTGCACGGTTATTGTCAAAACAAAGCCAATTAAAGATATCTGTTATCGCAAATAAAGAAAGCGGGAAAAAGGCCGCCATTAGAACGGGGATTAAAAATGCACAAACAAAATGGGTGATTACAACTGATGCCGATGTGATATGCCCAGAAAAATGGTTGGAATCTATGGGCCTTTGCATTTCAAGTCATGCCGATGGAAAGGTTGGTGCCATTGCTGGACCAGTTCGAATCATGAATGGCGGAATCGAAAGTATAGACTACGCAGCAATGATGGGATGGGCGGCGTCTACCTCATTAAATGGAAAAACGGCTATGGCCAGTGCCGCAAATTTGGCTATTCGCGTCGACCTCTATCCCCGAAATGAACAGATGCATTCCGAAATCGAATCCGGTGACGATGTTTTTGCTGTTCACGGAATCATTGAAAATGGAAATAAGGTGTTTTGGTCGCACGAGTTCAACAGTTGCGTAGACACACATCCGGCAGAAAGTTTGGCTCACTTGCTAAGCCAACGGTTTCGTTGGGGTTCCAAGGCCAAATATTACACTCACAACGGTGCATTAATAACATCAATTTGGGTCGCGTTTGTTGCTGCTACACAAATAGTTATTCTGCTTTTGTTTCTAACACGTTTTGCGTCATTAACAGAAATCTTGATGCTGTGGTTTGGTCGGGCAGCAATCGATATTATTTTCACAAAAAATGTCACCAAATGGTATCGAATAAGGACCACTGCAATTGATTGGCTCATCCTATCGATCATATATCCCTTTCAAGTTCCTGCAGTGTTCATATTTGGTCTGATTAATAAGCCCAAATGGAAATGAATTTACCGAACTTCGAATCGTGAATATTTGGGAAACAATGAAATCGAATAAACTCGCCACAACAGGCGGGTTATGGATTGCATTGTGGATTGTTGTCGCCGTTGCGGGTCCGCTTTTCAGACCTGACCCCACTCCGAATGCGAATGATCAACATTTGGAATACAGTCTGCTTAAACCTGGAACAGAGGTTCAAATCGATGGCACAGCATTTACGTACCATCTGGGAAGTGATCGATATGGCAGAGATTTTTTAAGTCGTCTTATGGCTGGAAGTGCAATTTCACTTTCTGTAGCGGGTATTGCAGTGGCGATTAGTTTAATCATCGGTTTGTTTCTTGGTGCTTGGGCTGGGTTTAAAGGGGGACGTGTTGATGCTGTGGTGAGCTGGTTTTTACAGGTGGTTTGGACTGTTCCCACGTTGCTGATGGTCCTTGCAATCACACTGGCATTCGGCAAAGGGTTTTGGCAGGTTTTTGTCGCAATTGGACTTACAATGTGGGTCGAAGTTGCGAGAATAGTGCGGGGGCAATTTATGTCATTAAGGGAATTGGAATATGTTCAAGCAGCTCAGGCACTGGGACTCTCAGACTTCCGAATTATGTTCAGACACATGCTGCCAAATGCATTGGGACCAATTATCGTTGTGGCAGCAGCAAACTTCGCAGCAGCGATATTAATCGAAGCTGGGTTAAGTTTTTTAGGGGTTGGCGCGCGGATTCCCGTGCCTTCATGGGGTAATATTGTCAAAGAACATTACCATCTACTTACGACAGATTTAGCTTGGCTTGCAGTTTTTCCAGGCGCATTAATAGCTAGTTTAGTACTTGCCTTTACATGGGTTGGTGATGGTTTTAGAAACGCTTTTGATTTAAACAGTTGAGTTCATCAATGCACATGAATATCTTTCAATAATATGGAGTCGAGCAAAATCACATTCGTAGCGGGGCATAAGGGAATGGTAGGTTCCGCCATTGTCAGGGCATTGAAAGATAAAGGAGCATCAAATATTGTGACAAGAACCTCCAAAGAACTCGACCTTAGAAATAGAACTGAGGTCGATCAGTTTTTTAAAAACGAAAAACCTGAAGTCGTTTACTTGGCTGCTGCAAAAGTGGGTGGAATACATGCGAATACTACATATCCTGCAGATTTTTTGGTAGATAACATCCTCATGACAACAAACGTCATTGACGCATCACATAAACACGGTGTTGAGAAACTGCTTTTTCTAGGTAGTTCATGCATCTATCCACGTTTGGCCTCACAACCTATCTCTGAAGAAGCACTCCTCACGGGACCTTTAGAGCCCACAAATGAAGCTTATGCAATTGCAAAGATCGCAGGCCTCAAAATGTGTGATGCCTTTAGAAAACAGCACGGGTGTAATTTTATTTCTGCAATGCCCACAAATTTGTATGGTCCTGGAGATAATTATCACCCAGAAAACAGCCACGTTCTCCCCGCTCTCATGAGGCGTTTTCATGAAGCGGCAAGGGACGGGAAAAAAGAAGTTGTCTGTTGGGGGTCGGGATCTCCAAAGAGAGAGTTTTTACACGTAGATGATCTTGCAAAAGGGCTTTTACATCTGATGGACCACCACAATTCAGAGGGTTGGATAAACATCGGAACCGGAGAAGATCTCACCATTAAAGAACTTGCTTTGACAATCGCAGATGTTGTGGGATATCAAGGTGATGTCATTTGGGATACCTCAAAGCCCGACGGAACACCACGGAAACTTCTCAATGTAGATCGCATCAACGAGATGGGATGGAAAGCTTCTATTACGTTAAGACAAGGAATTGAATCTGTATATGCAGACTATCTTTCTCATGAAAAATAATTTGAATGGCGACTCTGGACGACG
>CAJXHE010000045.1 GCA_913051865.1 uncultured Flavobacteriales bacterium | reverse complement strand
AGTCTCCAGAGACGACACCCGCCCCATCTATTTTTCCGTCTTCATTGCCTTGATCCCCTACGCCACTGGAAGTCCCTTCAGATCCTCCACCTCCATTGGATGCAGAATTTGATTTAATCAGGTTTGCAGCTTCAGAGGTCCGCACGGGTTCTTCTACAACTGGAAGTTCTATGTCCTCTTTCGGTTTCTCCACAGGGACAGAAATCTCAGACTCCGCTTGTGTGACGACCTCTTCAGCAACGACAGGTTCCACAACTGAAGGTGTTGTGATTGATTCTTCTATGACTTCCTCTACCACTTCAGAAGGAATCTCTGACTCAGTCACGCCACCCGCCTCATCGACAGAACCCATATCCGCAAAGCCTACTGCGACATACTGCTCACCTGGAGGTGGGTCTTGAATTGTAAAAGCAACAAGAAAAAAACACAGCAATAGAACCACCGAAAACACAATCCCAGTCATCACGCCTGCGCGAATCCTGTTTTTCTTGTCGTTCTGCTCATGCAATGATTGCTTCACCATCTTTATTGTTTAGATGGATTGGCGCCCAACATCACCTTCCAAGAATTTGCCTTTGCGAGACCTATGATCTCTACGGTTTGACCTGTAGGAACAGATGTATCGACTTGAAGGTAGACCACCTTCTCATCTTGTTTGGCCATTTCCAATCGAAGCTTAGGTTCTAAATCTTCTCTGCTCATGGGGCGAGAATCTCCATTCAAATGGTAGGTGCCATCGGCTTGAATACTCAACGTTAAATTTGATGTCACAGACGTTGTCCCCTTGCTTTGCGGGAGATCTACATTCACACCATTGCTTACAAGCGTTGAGATAATGATAAAGAAAATGAGCAACAGAAACACCAGGTCAGTCATGGTATTCATACCACCTGTTACATTGATTTTATTTTGCGTTTTTAAATTCATATCAGTGCGTTAGCTTTTTGCTGGCTCTTCAAGAATGTCAATAAACTCAAGCGAGGTCGCTTCCATTTTATGCACCACCTTCGATACTTTTCCCACGAGATGGTTGTAAGCCATGTAGGCCAAAATCCCCACGATAAGACCCACGATCGTCGTCACCATGGCCTGTTTCGTGCCTGAAGAAATATCTGAAACCTGAACCGTTCCTGCCGCTTCCATATCCAGAAATACGTTCACCATACCTATGACAGTTCCGAGCATTCCTACCATCGGCGCCGCACCAGCTACAGTCGCCAAAATGTTCATGTTTTTTTCCAGAATATAAATTTCCAGCTTCCCTACATTTTCAATTGCCGTGGAAATATCACTTAGTGGCTTTCCAATTCGCGAGACCCCTTTATCTAGCATACGTGCCATCGGCGTATCATTGTCAGCACACAAATTCTTCGCGCTGGAGATTTGGCCTTGCGAGATGTAATCCTTTAAACGCTGCATAAAATCAGGCGATGTTTTTTGAGCGCGGTGAATCGCCATATAACGCTCGAAGTATACATACATCGCAAAGATGCTCATCAGCGCGAGTGGCAACATGATATACCATCCTCCTTCCATGAGGAGTTCAAGAATGTTCACATCAACTTCAGAAATAGTATCTGTAACTGTATCAACGGTATTCGCTTGTAATAAAAATGTAAGGAGCATGTGTGTATTCGCTATAATGAAACCAAACGCCTAAGTTCCTCTATTTCGTATACGCAATCACAGCAAATCACATTCGTTTTCAAGTCAAACAGGTTTAAAACCTGATTTACGCAAACATGAGGATATAGACCCCAGCTCCGGCAAAATAACCAGCTATAGCAAGCAAACTTATCTTTTTCAGATACCAAATAAAATCGATCCGCTCCAAGCCCATGACCGCAACACCTGCTGCAGAACCAATAATTAGAGCCGAACCTCCTGTACCCGCACAATACGCAAGGAACTGCCAGAAGTGTCCGTCCTTGACAAATGCAGCAGACCAATCATCTGTCACTGCATCAAGTGGAATCACATCATACATACCCATTGAGGCAGCAACCAACGGAACATTATCTACAATGGCAGAAAGCAGTCCTATTGACAAATCAATTAAATACACATTATTGAGGGCCGAACGAAGTGATTCAGCGGCAAAAATGAGGTGTCCCGCTTCCTGCAATGCAGCTACTGCGAGAAGTATCCCTAGGAAAAACAACACAGAAGAGACATCAATCTTTTTTAAAACACCAATCACAGAGAGCTCCGTTCTTTGCTCAGGGTTCTTTGAGTAATGTAAACGTTCTGTAAGCATCCAAATTGCTCCCAAGGAAAGCATCATCCCCATAAAGGGAGGAAGGTGGGTGACGGTTTTAAAAACGGGCACAAAAAGGAGTCCACAAACCCCAACAGTAAATACCAAATTCCTTTCAAAACTTGTCGTGTGCTCTTGATTAGAGTCCTGGTTTACAACGGGTCTTGTCACTGTCCCCTTAAGGCGGAAAGTGAGAATGATAAGTGGGACCAGAAGTGCAACAATTGAGGGTAGAATTAAATTTACAATAATGACAGAGGTGCTCAGCTGACCACCGATCCAAAGCATCGTGGTTGTCACATCACCTATAGGAGACCAAGCACCCCCAGCGTTTGCAGCAACGACTACCATACCTGCAAACAACCAACGCGTCTCTTTGTCGTCTATCAACTTTCTCAACAGCGAAATCATCACGATGGACGTCGTCAGGTTATCTAGTAAAGCGGAAAAGAAAAAAGTTAAAATACAAATAATCCACATCAACTTCACCTTGCTGCTTGTGTTGATCCGATCTGTAATGACTCTGAATCCCTCGTGCGCATCCACAAGTTCCACTATTGTCATCGCACCTAAAAGAAAAAACAAAATACTTGAGATCTCTTGCATGTGGTGGAGAAGTCTGTGCTCATAAAAACCACTTAAAGATGCATGTCCATCGTGGGAGAAGGACGAGAATAAATCCACAAGGTGTGTTGGCACTTCCGTATAGCCTGTCACAAATAAACCCCATAACACTGTTCCCGTTAACAACGCCGATGCAGCTTTGTCTATTTTAATATTATGTTCGAGAACAATTCCGACATAACCGACTACGAAAACTGCAAGTAAAATATAATCCATACGCTCTAGTTCAATGTTTTAAGCGCCTTCGCGAATGCTGTGGCTGTTAGTAATGTTGAGTCGGAATGTATGGCATGTGTGGCTTCAAGCGCACGACATATCACATCAGAAGTGTCTCTAAATATACCCTCATCAGACATGTCGACATTGCTGTCACTCATCAAGTATGCAAACACTCTCGCCATTCCACAATTTGCAATAAAATCAGGAATTAACGTAATCCTCGTATCAACATATTCTGCAATGGGTCCATAGAAAATTGCTTTGTCTGCAAACGGAACGTTTGCCCCAGACGACATAAGTGTTACTCCTGCATGAATCATCCTTTCAACTTGATCTTGAGTGACAAGTCTGGACGCTGCACAAGGCAAGAAAACATCTGCTTTCACATCCCAAATTGATTGATTGACTTCATCAAATGAAAGGGTATCAACGGATACGAGTGAATTGCCTCTTTTTGCAAAAAACAGATCTGCCACTTGATCGGCATCCATCCCTTCAGCCTTGATAAGCCCACCTGCTCTATCGATAATACCTACTATTTTTGCCCCCGCTTGAGAAAGATAGTAAGCTGCAGCAGCGCCTACATTCCCCCAGCCTTGAATAATCACTCTCTTGTTTTTTATATCACCGCCATAAATATTGTAAAAGTGACGTATCGATTCTGACACGCCATAACCTGTTATTAAATCGGCTACTCTGTACTTACGATTTGGATCTGGAGAAATATTTATGTCTTCCACAATCTGAGAAACGCCTTGACGAAGATTTCCTATTCTATGAACTTTTTGGGCTTCGTTTGGTTTAAAGTGTCCTGTAAAAACACCCTCTTGAGGGTGCCAAACACCATTCCTTTCAGTAATTGGAATCACTTCGTGTATTTCATCTACATTCATGTCCCCTCCTGTACCGTAGTAATGCTTAAGAAGAGGAGTGACTGCAGCATACCAGCGCTCAAGTACACCTCGTTTACGGGGATCGTTTGGGTCAAAATTAATCCCTGATTTTGCACCCCCGATTTGAGGCCCTGAAACCGTAAATTTGATTTCCATCGTCTTTGCAAGAGACTCCACTTCATTTTTATTTACACCTAAGTGCATCCGTGTTCCACCCCCTGCAGCACCTCCCCTTAGTGAGTTAATCACGACCCAACCTTTTGCTTCGGTCTCGGTGTCATTCCAACTAAAAACAATTTCTGGCTTTCTTTCTTCGTAACGCTTAAGAATTTCTTTCATGAAAATATCTTGTGACTTTCGAGCAGCAAATATAACCACTTCTTATCATCTATTGGGCATCCAAACAGCGCCACTTGATGAAGAAATAAAAGCACCCGTCACAGATTGTAACGTATTTGATTTATTGAAAAATCTAAGGAGTCCCAAAAAGGCAAATGCATACGCTTCTTTTCCATGAATCATATTTAAATCAGGAGTGACAAATTTAAAAGGATGACTGCGAGAAAGTGCATAAAGACGTGACATTAAATAGGTGTTTAATACGCCTCCCCCTGTGACCAAGATTTCTCCAGGGGATTCGCAAGAATTGATGATTATCAAGGCGATATACTCAACAGATGTGCACATTCTATCCTCTAAAGACATATGCTTGTAGGTATTCAAAACTGGCAAAATCTCTGCATTAACCCATTCCATACCTAGACTTTTTGGAGGTGGAAGGTGATGGTATTGCAAAGACATTAAATCAGTCAAAAGCGCGGGAATCACCTTTCCGGAAGAGGCTATTTCCCCACAATCATCGTATGCCAAACCTTTTTCAGATGCGATCATGTTCAATAAATTGTTACACACACCTATATCCCACGCCCTCGTATTCTTAGAATTCAAATGAGAGATATTTGCAAAGCCCCCGAGATTTAGACATGCCGAATATTGCGAGAATAAAACAGAATCGGCCTTAGGAACTAAGGGTGCACCCTGTCCACCATATGCGACATCTAGTCGACGTAAATCACACACGACAGGAAGAGACGTAAGCGCGGCGAGATCTGCTCCTGAACCAATTTGAACAGTATACCCATCATTCGGATTGTGAAAAACGGTGTGACCATGAGAAGATAAAAGATCCGCCTTTGTGTTGAGTGTATTTACACACTTCGCAGAAAAACGTGCCCAGTCTCTGTCCAATTGAAAAAGTTTCTCAGACGTCATCTGCATACTTTCTCTAAGACGAAGGGAAAGGTCAGACGGATACTCAAAACACTCAAAACGTGTGATTTGCCCACTCCAATTTAACGAATCCTGATCTGCGACAAACTCGCATACCGCGACATCTAGACCATCCAAAGACGTTCCACTCATCAGACCAATCACAACCCAAGGCCCCTTAGAGGGAGCAGTTAATGTATCTTCGTATTTCATTATATTTTCAATATGAATTTCGAACTTACAGAAGAACAGATTGCCGTGCGTGATGCAGCACGGGATTTTGCACAAAATGTGCTAAAATCTGGTGTCATAGAACGTGATAGAGAACAAAAGTTCCCTGCTGAAGAAGTCAAACAGCTTGGCGAGCTCGGGTTTTTAGGAATCATGGTGGACACGAAATATGGTGGGTCTGGGATGGATGCCATAAGTTACGTGTTGGCGATGGAAGAAATCAGCAAGATAGATGCTTCTACGAGTGTTATCATGAGCGTGAACAACTCACTGGTATGTTATGGAATTGAAAAATACGGAACTGAGGCGCAGAAACAGAAGTTCTTAGTGCCATTGGCAAATGGGCAGAAGATTGGGGCATTTTGTTTAAGCGAGCCTGAAGCGGGTTCAGATGCAACATCACAGAGAACGACAGCAATAGACATGGGAGACCACTATCTGCTCAACGGAACGAAAAACTGGATTACAAATGGTGGGAGTGCATCAACCTACATCGTTATTGCTCAGACAGATGTCGAAAAAGGACATAAAGGAATCAATGCAATTATTGTAGAAAAAGACATGCCAGGTTTCGTTGTGGGTGCAAAGGAAGATAAACTTGGCATCCGTGGTTCGGACACACATACATTGATGTTCACTGACGTTAAAGTGCCGAAAGAAAACAGACTGGGTGACGATGGCTTTGGCTTTAAGTTCGCAATGAAAACATTGTCAGGAGGACGTATTGGCATTGCTGCACAAGCCCTCGGCATTGCATCAGGCGCATACGATCTCGCGCTTGCATATTCAAAAGAAAGAAAGACATTTGGCACAGAAATCTATAAGCATCAAGCCATAGGTTTTAAACTCGCCGACATGGCGACTCAAATTGAGAGTGCAAGACTTCTGGTTTACAAAGCTGCGGCACTCAAAGACGCTGGAGAAAACTACGATCTTGCGTCGAGTATGGCAAAACTATATGCTTCTGAAGTCGCGATGAAACAAACTGTTGAAGCCGTCCAAATCCATGGTGGATATGGTTTTGTAAAAGAATACCACGTAGAGCGTCACATGCGAGATGCGAAAATCACTCAGATCTATGAAGGGACAAGCGAGGTTCAGAAAATCGTCATCAGTCGAAGTATACTAAAGGACTAGCTCATTTCTTGAGTTCCAAACGGAACGTACGCCATTCAAGTACGTCACCACTTCCTTTTTTCCATCTGCATCGATGTCTTGAATTGTTACTTTATCTGCACGCGTGCGCCCAGAAATACCTACTGGCTCTGCCTCAGATAAAGTTAATTCTCGTAACCAACCCTCTGCATCGATAAATATTACGGTTGATTTACCGATTGTATTAGACAAGCGGAAAGCTGGTTTTGATCTGGGATTGATGACCACTGGGGTTGACCCCCTTACTTTTCCTGAACGCTTTAACAAGATCACACTTCCGTCATAACAACCACCATAGATATAATCTTTCGAGCCGACACGTATGTGGGCGAGATGAACCACATGTTTATTCGCCGTGAGGCTTTTGAATCCCCATCCTGAAGTAAGACGGCCCTCAGCTCTGAGATTGATGATATCACCACCTGTCGTTGCGAGTAAAATTCTGAATTTTTTATTTTTATCATAATCGAAAACCGCAAATCCAGACACCTCTGCATCATATGGAAACCCCTTGAGATCACGGCCCAATCGGTCAACGACATAAAGCGCAGAAGGTGACGCAAAAACAGTTTGGTATTTGTTATTTGCATATAGATCCACTTCAAAAGAATTGCCTATTGGGGGACCTTCTATCGTTTTCGACCACACCACTTCTCCTCCAGCGCTTAAAGCATCAACGGACGAATTTTCCGGATTCCAAACAATGTCCATATCAATGTCTTTGTTATGATCTCTGGTCACACCTAACAAAGCCTGGTTTTCATAATAATCAAGACGTGATGGATTCTCCCTCTCAATAAGATCTGAGTCCAACACTGTTTGTTCCCGAATGAATACAGTCCGATTCGAATATACATGTGATGTAAAGCCGTCTATGTCATCTGCTTCTCCCCAAACCACAATTCTGTCGTCACCAGATTGCAGCTCAAAAAAACCATCTGTGCAGTCCTTCCGGCTGAGCTTTGTATATGATTCGTTGGAAATTTTCCATTTGGCAGCCATCTCTCCCGGATTGTCACTCCACCCATCCAATGCCACTTGTGTCCCCACCAAATAACCAGCCTTGTAGGGGATTGACAGAACTTTGGTATCCAATAAATCCGAATCAATTGCACGGGAAGTATGAAATACGACCAGAGAGTCATTCGAAAATTTATGCAGTTTTTCATCAGATACAGGACGCCACCACGCGGCCCCATCAACAGGAACCCTAGAGGCATCCCACATTTCCCAAACACACCAAGCGTCGGAAGCTTTTAATGTAGGGTCTGAAGCTGATTCCCCATCAACATGAGAGCCAAATAAGAAAAACCAAGCTGCTAGTATGGACAGCAACAAGGATATGAAGGGCAACAATTTCATGCGTCTAAGTTCAGGCATAGTTTAAGAAATCCGACTCCAATTTGGTCGATCTTTTAGTATCCGCATCAAATTGATTTTTAGCGTCTTGTGAGTTGGCAATTCTAATCCAGGATCTTCATCTAAAACGCGTTGAGCAATATACCTCGCTGTCGTCATGATCTCCCTATCTCGCATCAAATCAGCCATCTTCAAATCAGGAACACCACTTTGTTGCGTCCCTAGAATATCTCCCGGGCCTCTAATTTCCATATCTACCTCCGCAATTTCAAATCCGTCATTTGTCCGACACATGGTTTCTAACCTGCGCCTCGCTTCACTACTGAATTCATCTTTTGTCATTAAAATACAATAGCTCTGACTCCCCCCTCTTCCAACTCTCCCGCGTAGTTGATGTAATTGACTCAGGCCAAAGCGCTCGGCACTTTCAATAACCATCAGCGTCGCATTTGGCACATTTACGCCCACTTCAATCACTGTAGTCGCTACGAGGATTTGTGATTGACCGCTTGCAAAACGCTTCATTTCTATCTCCTTATCCGCGGGCTTCATGCGGCCATGTACAATGCCGATTTGATACTTCGGAAGAGGAAATCTTCGAGAGATACTTTCATAACCATCCATCAAATCTTTATAATCAATGGTCGCACTCTCATCAATCAGAGGGTAAACCATGTAGACCTGTCTGCCTTGTGCCAATTGTTTCTCAATAAAAGACAAAACCTCTAATCGTTTTCCATCTGTTCGGTGTGCTGTTACAATTTCTTTTCTACCCGGGGGCAATTCGTCCAAGACACTAATATCTAAATCTCCATACGCCGTCATTGCAAGTGTTCGAGGAATAGGGGTTGCCGTCATAACTAGTACATGCGGAGGGATTTTGGATTTGGCCCAAAGCTTCGACCGTTGCGCCACACCAAACTTATGTTGCTCATCGATCACTGCCAACCCCAAATTTTTAAAGACAACGGAAGGTTCAATTAATGCATGTGTGCCAATTAAAATATCAACGCTACCATCTGCTAGCCCTTCCAAAATAGGTTTTCGAGCAGATTTCTTGACAGACCCAGTGATAATTTCAACGCTGATGTCCATATCCTTGAGCAAATCCCCAATCCCTTCGGCATGTTGGAATGCAAGTATTTCAGTGGGTGCCATAATACATGCTTGAAAGCCATTGTCTATTGCCAAAAGAGCCGACATAAGCGCAACAATGGTTTTTCCACTCCCCACATCTCCTTGGAGCAGTCTGTTCATATGCCAACCCGTTTTAAGATCTAACCTGATTTCCTTCAAAACGCGTTTTTGAGCATTGGTCAGTTCAAAGGGCAGATATTGACTGTAAAATTGATGGAATTTCTCTCCAACGTTTGAGAAAACCACCCCAGGAAGATCAACCGTAAGTGTTCTTTTATGTTGAAGTAAAACGAGTTGGAGATAAAGCAATTCTTCAAATCTCAAACGCTTTAATGCCCTGTCAGCCTCAAGGGGGGTCCTTGGAGCATGGACCATCTCAAAAGCCTCTCTCCGTGAAGGAAACTTTAATTCAGACAACAAATGATCTGGCAACGTCTCCGTTAATTCAGATTGAGTATCATCCCAAGCCACCCTAATTAACCTCGCCAGACCCGCGCTATTTAATCCGCGATTCGTTAATCTTTCAGTCGATGAATACACAGGATGAAGCCCTCCGCCACGTCGTTTCTCAAACGCATCTGCCTTCTCAACTTCAGGATGAGCGATATTCCACTTGCGTCCAAATTTTGTAGGTCTTCCAAATACAACCACCTCGACATTTAACGGCAATTGATTGATAATCCATTTTGCGCCTTTAAACCACACCAATTCTAACTCCCCATCACCATCCTGAAATACCGCAACCAATCTACTTGCCTTCTTCCCTCCGACCAATTCTTTTTTTGTGATCTTACCCTTTAACTGCAATGAAGTTGTATCCGCTTCAATATCAGAAATTCTATGAAAAACAGATCGATCTTCATAACGAAATGGCAGATGTTGGAGTAAATCAAAGAAAGTATTGACACCCAACTCAACCTTAAGAAGTTCGGCGCGTTTGGGCCCCACTCCTTTCAGGTAAGCTATAGGTGAATCAAGATTTGTCGTCATCGCGGCGATTACAATATCTACAATCTATCGCCTTTCATACAAGTTAAACGAGCATTAAAACGGGATTCTCGAGAAGGTTTTTAAAATCCTTTAAGAATGCAGCGCCTGTAGCGCCATCGACAACTCTGTGATCGCAACTAAGGGTTACTTTCATCACATGACCTGGAACGACCTCTCCGTTTTTAACGACAGGTACATCACTTATCCCTCCTATGGCTAGAATACACGCATCAGGTGGATTAATAATCGCAGTAAAGTTCTCAATACCAAACATTCCTAAATTAGAAATTGTAAACGTACTTCCCTCCCAATCGCTTGGCTGCAATGTTTTGTCTTTTGCTTTTCCAGCAAATTCTCTCACTTCTTCTCCTATGGTTGCAAATGATTTGCTGTCTGCAAATCTCACCACAGGAACTAACAATCCATCGTCAACTGCAACTGCAACACCAATGTTTACATGTTCGTTGTAGCGAATTTTATCTTCCAACCAACTGCTATTTACTGCTGGATTTTTTCTCAGAGACACAGCAGCAGATTTAACAACCATATCATTGAATGAAATTTTATACAAACCTTGAGCATTGATTGCATTTCTCGCTTGAATCGCATTCGACATATCAATAGATATGGACAAGTAGAAGTGGGGCGCCGAGAATTTACTTTCTGCCAAGCGACGTGCAATGGTTTTACGCATTTGACTCACTCCGACCTCAGAAAACCTTTCCTGACTGACCACAGGCATGCCAGAAGCGCTTGCCATCTTGAAATTCTCCACATCACTCTTGACAACACGTCCACCTTCTCCTGATCCAGGAATTCTATCAAGGGAGAGCCCCAATTTGTCTGCCAATTTCTTCGCTAAAGGAGATGCAATTACACGTGTATTTGGTGCACGGTAAACCGGAGCAGAAACGGCAGCTACAGGGGCTGGTGCTGGTGCTGGTGAAGCTTGAGGTTTTTGTGGCGTGACTTCCTTCGACACAATTGCAACAGGTGGCTTGTCGGTCGATACTGGAGCAGGTTCATTTGAAGCTGTGCTTGCTTTAGCTGCGTCTGCCAACAGTTTTTTGATGTCCTCATCCTTTTCACCTAGAACACAAAGCACACCATCAACGGGTGCTGCATCTCCAGTTTGAACACCGATGTGCAAAAGAACGCCGTCTTGAAATGACTCGAATTCCATCGTGGCTTTATCTGTTTCTATTTCAGCCAGCAGTTCTCCGCTTTCAACAACATCACCCACTTTTTTATGCCAGGCAGCCACGACTCCTTCAGTCATGGTATCACTTAATTTAGGCATACGTACAATCTCAGCCATGGCTCTACTTTTTATATGTTATTTCAGTCTTTAACAAAGGGGTAATCTTCTTGAACATAAACGTCCTTGTATAACTCTGAAGCGTCAGGCTTGGGACTTTCCTCCGCAAATTTAACGGCTTCTTCTATCACCTCCTTCACTTTCTTTTCGACAGATTTCAACTGCGCTTCTGTCATCCAATTCTGATCTAACAGAACGCCACGAACGTACTTCACAGGATCTTGATCCTGGAAAGTAGATACCTCATCCTTGGTTCTGTATTTCTGAGGGTCAGACATCGAGTGACCTTTATATCTGTACGTTTCAATATTTAGCAATGTGGGTCCTTCTCCCTTTCGACCTCTAGTTGCCGCGCGTTTTATCGCAGCACAAACGTCCTCAGGGCTCATACCGTCGACCGTTTCTGAGGGCATGTCATAACTGTCACCCATCCTCGATAAGTCATGCACATTTGTGGTACGCTCGACACTTGTACCCATCGCATATTGATTGTTTTCGATAATGAAAATAACTGGCAATTTCCAGTTCATAGACATATTGAAGGTCTCATGCAAAATACCTTGGCGAGAAGCGCCATCGCCCATGAAGCAAACAGTAACATTGTCTTCTTCACGATATTTATCTGCAAATGCAATACCTGCACCGAGTCCAATTTGGCCTCCCACAATACCATGACCACCAAACAGGTTCTTGTCCTTATCAAACATATGCATGGAACCACCTTTACCCTTAGAGCATCCTGTAATTTTACCATACAGCTCGGCCATTACCACTTTCGGATCAGTACCTAAAACCAATGGATGCGCATGGTCACGGTAGGCTGTGATGACTCTATCGGTGGGTTTTATCGCTTCTTGCATCCCAGAAAGCACTGCTTCTTGGCCGATATATAAATGACAGAAGCCACCAAATTTTTGTTGGATGTACAACTGACCACACTTCTCCTCAAACTTACGCATGAGGTACATGTCTTTATACCACTTGCGGTACACTGCCTCAGAATGAGGGAGTTTGCTTAATTTCTTCTTTGCCATGAGCAACGTATGCGAATTATTTTGTCAAATTATTAAACCTTTAAAAATAAAGATCGTCCAATTATCAGGCAAATATAACTTCCTGTACATTTGCAACACCTAACATCAACCCATTTTTTGTGTCTGTTATAGAGAACTTTTTTACTTCATATATGCATATCGGCTTGCAAGAGCTTGAAGATGTTGCGCTTATGGATAGAAGCGAGAAGAAATATATCATTCCAATCGCATGGTGTGATGATATTTCAACGGCCCTGAGCAAAGACTACAACATCCTTGAAATTGAGAAAACAAGGCAATTTAGATATGACAATTTGTACTTCGACACGCCAGAGAACATATGTTTACAAGATCATATTCGCGGCAGAAAAAAAAGGTTTAAAGTGCGCATAAGGTCATACTCAAATTCTAACATCAGCTTTTTGGAAGTCAAATCTCGGAATGTCTATGGCAGATCACAAAAGATGCGTATTCAACGAACGTCTGAGAAATGGGACGGTCCTTTCACGACCAAAGAGCAAGCATTTCTTGCCGAGTGTGTCCCCTTTGCTGCTGAGTTAAAGCCTGTCCTGTATAGCAGTTATTTTCGATATACCATCGCCAATATTGAGAAAGGTGAGCGAATCACTTTCGACACCAATCTTGAATACAAAACACTTACCGGAGAAACATTTAAACCCCTTGATGGCTTAGCTATTGTTGAATTAAAGCAAGGCGAGACAGACAGAAGATCTCCACTAATGAGTATCTTTAGAAATCGAACAGACCGCAAATCTCCATTAGGAAGAACGATCCGGATAAGTAAATATATTTTGGGGCGACTGCACACAAACAAGGATCTATCTGCCAGAGCCTATCATGAAAGCCTCAAAGAACTGACTCGCGCAAAACAAGTCGGATATAGTATTACCTGAATAAATAAAAAAAATGAACCCAGAAATTACATCTCTCATCATCGGATTTCTTGCAAATCTTGTGTCCGGTCTTATTGTTGTTAGACTTATTTACCACCTTGCCTCAAAGCGTCGAGACTATGTTTTTACATTTATGCTTGTGTCAACATCTGTCTTTTTCCTTTGCACACTCCTCAGTGGTGTAGAAATAGAGATGGGATTCGCGCTAGGTCTATTCGCTATTTTCAGCATCATTCGATACAGAACAGACGCAATTCCAATCAGGGAGATGACCTATCTCTTTATTGTGATCACACTTGCCGTGATAAACGCACTGGCGCCACAAGCAACAGGATGGGGAATCATTGTCATTGCAAATGCGGGTATTTGGGCGATTGCTTTTGTCCTAGAACGACTGTGGTTTGTAAAGCACTTGGCCACAAAAATTGTCGTTTATGACAGAGTTGATTTAATTCATTCAGGAAAAAGAGAGGAGTTAAAAGCTGACCTTGAAGAACGAACAGGCGTCGATATCCATTCAATTATGATTGGAAAAGTTGACCTACTAAGAGATACTGCAGTCATAAGGGTACATTTCTATGAAGACTTACAGCCTGATCATTTCGAGGATACTAACCAAACCTCATAGAGGAACCTACTTCTTTTCCTTTAAGAGAACGACTGCATGGGCGCTTATGCCGTTCTCAGTCCCCACGAAACCTAACTTTTCAGTCGTCGTGGCCTTAATGCTGACTCTATCTAGATCAACGTTGAGTATACTTCCAATGACCTGACGCATGGCATCTATAGAACCTGACAATTTCGGCGTCTGAAGACATATTGTCGTGTCTAGATTCCCTAGCTCCCAACCACGTTCCTCAATCTTATGCCAAGTCTCCGAAAGTAATTTCTTACTGTCTATTCCTTTGTATGCTGGATCAGTATCTGGGAAATGGAAACCGATGTCTCTTAATGCAAGAGCGCCTAACAAAGCATCGCATATCGCGTGGAGCAAAACATCTGCATCTGAATGGCCTACCGCACCTTTATGGTGTGGCAATAAAATGCCACCTAGCCATAATTCCTCCCCCACTTCAAGACGATGAACATCGTAACCATATCCAATCTTAATGTCCATTAGTTTAGCGATTGAGACGCAGAAGCCAAATCGCTGAATTGCATTCTCAAAGTAAAGCGAAGGGTATTCGCGAGCGGGTTTTGTTGCGTTGTGCTCACGAGATAACTCAGGTCGATTGTAAATACCGTGTATTTCATGCCAGCACCCATTGTAATAAATTGTCTATTTCCTTTTGAAAAGTGCTCATAGAAGTACCCTGCTCTAAAAGCAAAAACCTCTGCAAAATCATATTCCAACCCACCTCCGAGATTGATCTCTCGCAACTCTTCACGAAAAATACTTCCAGGCGCTACTGCATAAGTACCATCATCATTAAAATCAACAATCCCCGGTGCATCATAAAAAGACTGAACGATGCCCGTTGCGACACCTACATCGGGTGAATATCCACTTACGATGGTGTTTCCATCATTCTGATCATAGACCGGAGCCGTAGGCACCAGTAGTTTATTACCATCTATTGTAAAAGTCAGTGAATTGTAATCGTCAAGCACCATTTTATAAGCCACCCCCAATCGAAGATTCGCTGGAATGAAGTCACGGGCAGCGGTCTCCGTGTAACTCATTTTTGCGCCAATATTTGAAATATTCATTCCGAAATTGAATGTTCCATCCTTCCCTCCCCAATTTGCTTGATCGTTTGTATAGAACATACTCACATCCGCAGCGACAGAGATTCCTGGCTTAGATTCTGCGCCTGAAACACTCACGCCTCCCGTTAGATTTGAATGCACAAATCGCCCCGCGACGCCTCCGCTAAATCTATCCGTAAATCGTTGAGAAAACCCAGCATCTAAACTTAATTCGGCAGGTTTAAAATCCCGAATCGTTGTTCCAACCTCATCCGTAAACGTAATGTTTCCTAGACTGAAATAGCGAAGTGCCAAACCATAAGCTTGCTTGCGATTTACTTTACGAACCATCGTCAAATAGGCAAGATTCATATCATCCACCAGCGCACGAAGCCATGGCGCATAGCTTAGACTCACCTCTAATTCATTCTCTGAGAATGCCATTTTTGAAGGATTCCAATGAAGACTGTTACCATCAGGGGAAAGTGCAACACCAGCATCTCCCAAAGCACCTGACCGTGAATCTGGCGCAATCATCAAAAAAGGCACCGCAGTAGTAATGGTATTGAGCTGGACTAATGAAGCCGCCTCGCCAGGATCTAACTGAGCCTGAAAATTGTTGAGCGAGAGCAACATAATTGCAGTCATCACTGTAACTCTAGATAAAAGAAAGATGTTCTTCATGGATTTCTTAAAAAAAACAAATGTAATGACTCAAATTCTTGATTATGGCCTCACAACGATAACTTTACTACCATATTGTGCAGAAACTCCATTTTCCGTTGTCATTTTAATCTTAAAAACATAAACACCAGCAGGAACGTCCCCTCCATTTCCGTCACGCAAATTCCATTCTGCAATGTCTGTACGGTTTCCATGTGCCAAAAGTTCCGATTCAAACACTTTTATTTTCTTTCCAGTCACATCATAAACTTCGACAACTGCATCTACAAGATTACAAACTTGGTTATGTGATACACGAAAAGACACCTGGTCATATGCGGGATTAGGGTAGGCAATCACCGACGCCAATGCCACATCTAAGGAATTAACCACAATGAATTCTGTTGATGCAACCGCACTGTTATTCTGAACATCCCACACCTTAAACTCTAGCGTATGCAACCCGTCCTCAAGGTCATTGAACGGGTACTTTACCACGCCACTTTTGTAGGTGTCCAAATCTGCAGAAAAATATGTGTTTAAAATAAATGGCGATTCAAATTTGTCATCTAAGACCGCTTTTAGATCGTGACCTATCCCATTGCCTACAGTATTAATGCCACTCTCATCAAACAATCTCGCATACAGCCAGGGATCCTCATTGGTAATATCGCCCCTTACAAATAAAGAATCATTCATATACAATTGAATGGTGGGCCCCACATTATCATCACCAACATTTTCAGAAGTACCTCCGATCACAAAGTCTTCAGTAGCCCCATGCGCATCCACATCTCCATCAACAGCATAGAGACTTACTCTTCCTGCACCG
>CAJXHE010000044.1 GCA_913051865.1 uncultured Flavobacteriales bacterium | reverse complement strand
CCATCGAACGAAAATCTCCCCTCACTTGGATGTTTCTTAAAATGCCATCCACGAGGAGATCGCCTCCAGAAATCGTTAAGTTTTCTGCAGACAAGGCTCCGGCAATGTCATTAAAGCTGACAAGCATTGCTTCTGCTCTCAGATGGTTGACTTCTATTTCGACCTCAAAATCTGAGGCGCCACGAATGTCAACTTTTGAAATCTGTTGTAAATCCTCAATTTCATCCTCAAGATATTCAGCATATTTCTTGAGTGTTAGCAGCGCGTAATCTCCCGATAGATTCACGTTCATCACGGGCATCATTTCGGAGAAATTGAGCTCCGTGACGCTTGGTTCTGCGGGCAGATCCTTGGGGAATTCTGAGCCTGATTTTACCTTGTCTACCGCATCCTTCACTTTCCGAAGCGCCTCAGAGGGTGTCATGTCAAAGTTGAACTTAACATCGATGGTGCTGAAGCCCTGACTGCTCGAAGATGAAATTTCATCAACGCCAGAAATTGCATTTATTTCTTTCTCTAGCGGCCTTGTAATAAGCTTCTCCATGTTTGCCGGACTGTTTCCTGGATAGGCCGTCACAACGAAGATTTCTGGTATGACAATCTCCGGGAAGCTGTCCTTGGGGACAGTGATATAGCTATAAATCCCACTGAAAGTGATCAGCGCGATAAGAACAAAAACGGTTGTTCTGTTATTTATACTAAGTGTGGTGAGCCAAAACTCTCTAAGTTTTTTATGCATCTTATTTGGCAATTAGAGAAACTTGATCTCCGTCCATAAGGCGGTCACCCCCCCTGTTAATAACCATCTCGCCTTCAACAAGCCCTTCTTTAATTAGGATTCTACCTTCAGAGGTAATTCCCGTGTCAAGGATGCGTTTTAATGCAGTGCCATTTGAGTAAACAAATACGAAGTCTCTTCCCTGAGAGTCTTGCGTTACGAGCGCTGAGGGAAGGGATATTGCCGACGGCAAGTCCAAATCAGTGATCCAAAGTGTCGCCACCATGTTTGGAATAAAGTTTCCTGATTTAGGCAAATCTACCGTAATGTCAACCGAACGGTTCGCTGGGTTGATATATGAGCCAATCCTTCGCGTGGTTGACTCTACAGGTTCTTGTCCCGAAATTTCTACCATCACACGGCCACCTTTTTTCAGAGAACCCACATAATTGTCACTCACCATAGCGCGTACATACAACTCGCTCAAATCGATCACCCTGACACAAGGCATCGCAGGAGATGCCAATTCCCCTCTTTTGACAAAAATTCGATCGACAATCCCACTAAAAGGTGCGCGTATAATTGATTTTTCTATCGTTGCATCAAGTGTGGAAAGAGATTTCTCAATAGATTCAACCGCCGATTTGGCTTGTAAATAATCCACTTCTTTTCCGATATTTTGAGACCAAACTCGTTCTTGTCGATCACGTAAATCTTTGGCAAAATTGAGTTGATTTAATAATTCTTCTCTGTTCGCTTTCAGAACCGCATCGTTGATTTTGAGGATTGCATCACCCCCCTTGACTTGCGCTCCCTCCTGTAAAAATATCTTTTCAACTGCGCCTTGAAATTCGGGGATCACATTTGCATTTCTGTCAGTCTCAACATTTCCCTGAACTGGGAATGAGTGATTAAAGGGTGCTTCCGCCAACGTGAGTACGCCAACTTTCACAAGGGAGCTCGTCTTTAAGCCTGCGGCCTGCTCATCGCCTTGGTTTGAGTCTTCCGCAGGTGCTGCACAAGCTGTCAGAATAACTGCCAGAAAGAGGTATTTAGAAAATGTCATTTTTGTGTTGTTGTCGTTGCGGCAATGAGTCGGGCATGGGCATATAGCATTTGAAGTCTAGTTCCCACAAGGTTTCCTTCACTTGAGAGAAGTTGATTCTGCGCTTGGGTGAGGTCAAAACTGCTTTTCAAACCCTCTTTATGCCCGATAGAAACGCGTTCGAAGATGCGGGTTGCGAGAAGCATATTCTGTTCAGCTTCTGAAATTGATGAGGCCGCCCGAACAAATTCAGCATTCGCTGCATAATGCTCCAACGTGGCTGCTTCTGTAGTGGCATCTAATGCGGTTTGGGCTTTGAGGGCCTGAATAGAGGCTACATCTCTCAAGTGTTTTCCTTCAAAACTTCCAAATACAGGCATTGAAATCTGAACGCCCCACAACTGAGTTGGATACCATTTTCCTGATGTATTAAAAATATCAAACACGTCCCTTTGGGCGTTTTGAGAGTTCGTATAAAACCCTGATATCTGAGGCAGAGATCTCGCTTTCGTTTCTTTTACCTTCCACTCCGCAAGCTCATAGAAATATTGTTGCTCCACGACTGCGGGAACCTCAGACACATCCAGGTCTCCGACGATTGAGGGAGTTAAAGCGCTCTGCTCTATTAACGTAGTCATGTTGTCCGTGAGGCTGATGTCAATGTCAACGGGAAGACCTATTTGGTATAACAAAAGGCTGTGGGTGAGTTTTTTCTGTAGTGTTGCGTTTTCCAATTGATTCTGAAGCGTTATGGACGCCAAATCGGCCATATCTACATCTAGCTGCTCTAGAAAACCCGCCTCTGCTAACACTTGGGTCTCTTTTGCTGTTTCTTCCATTAACACTGACGCCTTTCTTAAATTGGCCTCGTTTTCAAGCGCTGCAAGCGCGGTATAGTATGCAGAAGAAACCGATTGTGTCACCTCGACAACAGTTTTTAAAGTTGTCACTCTGCGGGCTTCTTCATAGACTTTAGCGGCTTGAACCCCGACGACATAACTCCCACTGAAAATCAATTGAGTTGCGGTTATTCCGAAAGTAGCTGATTGCGGGGTTCCGAATTGGAACTCTGAAATCGCATTGGGATCGATGTTGGGGGCGTCAATAAGAACACCGGTATTCTCGCTCAAATCAAGAAAGAAGTTTGTTAGATAATCGGGAAACCCAAATGCATCTCCCGGGGCCACCTGTGTGGGGATATCGATATAATTCGTGTAGTCGGCATTCGCACTTACGTGTGGCAGACCCGTCGCAAGTGTTTTTTTCATCGTACTAGAGGCTTCCGCTTCATTTAAGTGAGCTACTTTGAGTGCGTACGAGTTTTCTAGTGCCAATTGTTGGGCCATTTCAAAAGAAATCGGTGTTTGGGCGGTCGTCTTATGACTAGCAATAAGGCCCAAAACAACTATAAATGTTATTCTTAGTGTCAAGATTTTACAGGTGTTAATTTTAAATCGCTCGTCTTCGCTTTTCTGGTGCGACGCGGTAAGTTTTTTGCAAATTTCGTCACAAACTTCTCAGCAGTAATTCTAAAAGCTGTTAATTTTCCGCCATAAATTGTCGCAATTCTCGGCGCAACTTTTTTATCGATATGAAATGTGGTTTCCCTGGGTCTTGAGAATGCTTTTCCTGAAGCATGGGGCAGAACGCGAAGGCCCGCGAAGGAAGAATCAATGTCACTTCTTTTGTAGGATTTAAACCTCGGGAAGTAGTGGGCGGCGACTTCGCACAAGTAAGATTCTTCTTCGGGAGTCGGCAACAGGTCTGAGGGGTTTCCTTCGAATAGTTTCTCCGTGGTGCCAATCATCGTTTTGCCATTCCACGGCATGACGAAAACAGCACGTTGATCTTGTGGCGCTTCGACATAGTAAATCCCACGAGGTGGTGGCGCGTCAAAAATAATATGTGTGCCTGCAACCAAATCGAATTCTCGTTTTTTTGGCTTTGGATGTACCTTCTCTAATATGATGTTCGCCCAGGGTCCGGTGGTATTGACTAAAAGGCGGGCTCGACAAGTGTGCATACTGCCGTTTACAGAATAGTGCACCAGGTTTGAATCGTCTTCAACATCTGCGGAAACAAATTCGGCGGGCATCACAAGTTCAGCGCCAAGTGATTTAGCCGACTGCATGACTGATTTTGTGAGCTCAGCATCGTCAGTAGCACCATCATTATATCTAAATACCGCCTGCAAATTTTCACATGACAAACCATCCAGATGGGCCCAATCTTCCTTGGGGACAGATTCAAACCTTGCGTCCTTGCGCCCACCCCCCAACGCAGAATACAGACTAAGTCCCACTCGGATTTCCCACGGCCTACGTTTTGTGTGTTTGTAGATCGGAATATAAAACGATTCGAGCCTGACGAGTTTTGGGGCGAGTTTCAGCAGAAGGGTTCGCTCGGAAAGACATTCGAAAACGAGCTTCATTTGAGCTGTTTCAAGATAACGTAAGCCACCGTGAATAAGCTTACTCGACTTACTCGATGTGCCATGCGCAAGTTCAGATTTCTCAATAACCAACACCGAATATCCAGCCGCCGCTCCAGCTTGAGCGATTCCAGCTCCATGAATCCCACCGCCAATGATGACCATATCGTATGTCTTTACGGATGCACTCATGACAGCATCTTCTCTACCTCTTTTGTTTCTATTATGTCCACGCCTCGGGGATGCAGTTTGCGAGCCACTTCATTCGATACCACCTCATAAATCACCCATTCCCAACGACCTTCCCACAACTTCCCCGTGCCTTCAGGAAGGATTTCTGTGTCTGCAAAGAGGTAGTTCGGGTTGATTTTACGGGCCATTTTCTCTCCCGCGACGTCATATGATATTACCACCCAACCGATTTGGTGGAACCCTGTTTTTATTGCCTCCTCTACAGCGTATGGATTAAAGCTGATCAATACACATTGCGCGAGTGCTGTTTCACAGGCATCTTTTAAAGCCTTCATGCATTTTTCTAGTCCGTGGAATAAAATGGATTCTTGTTTGATTTCCACAAACGCCTTCACCCTAGGGTTTCCTTTAAGCCAAACCATAACCTCTTCAACGCTGCTCACCGCCTTCAAATCAATGTGGTTATGGAAGTCCTTTTTATTGAGTTCAAACACACTTAGGTCCAGCCCTGTGGTTCGCTTAAAATTGCCGTCATGAATCATGATGGGAACCCCGTCCTTTGTGAGTTGGACATCAAACTCCACCATTTCTACGCCCACTTTCACCGCCTCGTCTAACGCTGTTATTGTATTCTCTGGGTATTTTGAAGCGTATCCACGATGGGCAACGACTCTCATGTTTAACTCGGTATAAAGTGGCTCGGGCATCCTATTTAAGCGCTTCTTTAATGAGGCTTTCAGAGGCGTGATTTGCAACTGTGACTTTGAGTCGTGGTTCTATAGACATGGCACGATCAATCGCCCATTCTGCGCCTTGATTTCGCGCCCAACTTCGGCGGGCGATTCCATTGTTAACATCCCAATGGAGCATAGATTTGAGTCTGCGCTCTGAATCAGAAGAACCATCGAGAAGCATGCCGAATCCACCATTGATCACTTCACCCCATCCAACACCGCCACCGTTGTGAATCGAAATCCAAGTCGCGCCACGAAATCCATCACCAATGACATTTTGAATCGCCATATCTGCAGTAAAGGCCGATCCATCATAGATATTCGATGTCTCGCGATAGGGAGAGTCCGTTCCGCTTACGTCATGGTGGTCTCGGCCTAGAATGACCGGCCCTTTTAACGCGCCGGAGGCAACCGCATCATTGAACGCTTTTGCAATCTTCATTCGACCTTCAGCATCTGCGTATAGGATACGCGCTTGAGAACCCACGACGAGCTTGTGCTCGGCGGCACCACGAATCCACTGAATATTGTCATTCATTTGGGTTCTGATTTCTGGGGGAGAATCCACCATCATCTCCTGAAGAATTTCACAAGCGAGTCGATCTGTGAGTGCGAGGTCTTCTGGCTCGCCGCTTGCGCAAACCCACCTAAATGGCCCAAACCCAAAATCGAAACACATCGGCCCCATGATGTCCTGAACGTAACTTGGGTATTTGAAAGCAATGCCATCTTCCGCCATAATATCAGCTCCCGCACGACTTGCCTCAAGAAGGAAAGCGTTTCCGTAATCGAAGAAATAGGTCCCCTTTTCTTTGTGGCGATTGACCGAGTCTGCGTGGCGCCTTAATGACGCCTTGACGAGTTCCTTAAACTTGTCGGGCGCCTTTGCCATGAGTCTGTTTGACTCCTCAAATGAAATGCCTGCGGGGTAGTATCCCCCAGCCCAAGGATTGTGAAGTGAGGTTTGGTCTGAACCTAGATCTATATAAATATTCTTGTTGTCGAACACCTCCCAAATGTCCACAATGTTTCCGAGATAGGCATATGACACGACCTCCTTGTTGTTAATAGAAACCTGGACGCGATCGGCGAGAATGTCAATGTCATCAATGATATGATCGACCCAACCCTGTTCATGTCGCTTGTGCGCGGCTTCTGAATTCACCTCCGCACACACCGTCACACATCCTGCGATATTTCCTGCTTTCGGCTGAGCGCCACTCATGCCTCCCAATCCCGATGTTACAAACAGTTTCCCAGCGAGAGATCCATCCCCCTGGTTCTTTTCAGCTAGTTTCCGACCTGCATTGAGAACTGTAATCGTGGTGCCATGAACAATCCCTTGGGGGCCGATATACATGTAGGATCCCGCTGTCATTTGTCCATACTGGCTGACACCCATGGCGTTCATTCTCTCCCAGTCATCTTGAGAGCTGTGGTTTGGAATCACCATTCCGTTTGTTACGACAACGCGCGGAGCGTCGGGATGAGAGGGGAATAGCCCCATTGGATGTCCAGAATACATGGAGAGGGTTTGGTCGACATCCATCTCGCTCAAATACTTCATCGTCAAACGGTACTGCGCCCAGTTTGAGAAAACCGCACCATTTCCGCCGTATGTAATAAGTTCCTCAGGGTGTTGAGCGACAGCCGGATCTAAGTTGTTTTGAATCATCAGCATAATTGCCGCTGCTTGCGTGCATTTCGCTGGATACCAATCTATGGGACGTGCTTTAATCTCCTCGTTTGGCATAAAACGATACATGTAAATTCGACCATAGTCGGCAAGTTCTTGCGCAAACTCTGGGGCCAAAACTGGGTGGTTTTCCGATGGGAAATACCTAAGTGCATTTGCCAGTGCGAGCTCCTTTTCTGGAGCGGTCAAAATCTCTTTTCTAACGGGCGCGTGAGAAACGCCTTCACTCCGCATACGTGCGTTTGGAAGTATCGCTGGGATTCCTTCTAGTATTGTTTTTTGAAAGTGTACTAAAGTCATTTTTTTTGTCTTTTTTTGTAGGTGCCTGTCGCTTTGTCAAAACCATATGGACAGTGTTTGCAACCGCTTTCACAGCAATGGCCGCGCTTGAGGTGGTATTGTTCTGTAAAAACAATAAAACCTTCTTCGGTTGTGTAAAAATCTTCCGGCTCTAGCTGCTTTGTCATCGTTACAAAGGTAGTATTATGACTACCTTTGTCACTCCACTGAAAACATCTTTATGAGCGACTTCCTAACGCACGAATGCGGCATTGCGCTTCTGAGACTTAAAAAGCCCCTCCAGTACTATATCGATAAGTACGGAACGGCATTCTACGGGCTCAATAAGATGTACCTGATGATGGAAAAACAGCACAATCGCGGACAGGACGGAGCAGGGATCGCAAACATCAAACTCGACGTCAGTCCTGGAAAGAGATACATTTCCAGAATGAGGTCTGTTGAAGGAAAGCCAATCCAAGACGTTTTTCAAAAAATCCTAGGGCGATTTGAAGATCTTTCCAAAGAACAACTCGCAGATGCGGATTATCTACAGGAGAATTTTGGATTCACCGGGGAGCTTTCTCTTGGTCACCTTCGATATGGTACATACGGAAAGAACGACATCGAAAATTGCCATCCATTCTTAAGACAGAGCAATTGGCGAACACGAAATCTAGTCGTTGCGGGAAACTTTAACATGACAAACGTGGATGAGTTGTTCGATGTCTTAATTAAAATCGGACAGCATCCAAAACAGAAATCCGATACGGTCACTGTTTTGGAGAAAATAGGACACTACTTAGATGTAGAAAACCAGGCGCGTTTCGACACACTCAAAGAGCAGGGCTTAAATCACCAAACAATTTCCGAGCAAATCGCTGACACCTTGGATGTTGGTGGGGTTCTTAAATCAGCAGCAGCTGATTTCGATGGGGGTTACACAATGTGTGGGCTTCTCGGCCATGGGGATGCTTTCGTCCTCCGAGACCCAAATGGAATACGACCGGCATATTGGTATGAAGATGATGAAATTGTCGTCGCGGCTTCCGAACGTCCTGTTATCCAAACAGCTTTCAACCTCACGTCAGATAAAGTAAAGGAGGTTGATCCGGGGCACGCTTTAATCATCAGGCGAAATGGAGCGACATCTATGGAGAAAATCATCGAACCTGGAGTGCGCACCGCGTGTTCGTTCGAACGAATTTATTTTAGTCGTGGAAACGACATCGACATCTACAAGGAGAGAAAGGCATTGGGGGAGACGATTGTTCCCAAGATTCTCGAAGCGGTCGAACACGACCTTGAAAACACTGTTTCAAGTTTTATCCCGAATACCGCAGAGGTATGTTACTATGGGATGATTAAGGGGCTTGAGACGCATCACAATAAGAGTAAAATAGCCCGAATAAAAGGCCTTGGCGCAAACCCTTCAGGGGACGAAATTGAAAGTATCATCAACGAGCGACCCCGCATTGAGAAAGTAACCATCAAGGATGCAAAGCTCCGAACCTTTATCACAGAAGATGCTTCACGTGACGATTTGGTAGCCCATGTGTATGATGTGGCATATGGATCTGTCATTCGTGGGAAAGACAACCTTGTCGTCATTGACGACAGTATTGTTCGAGGAACCACTCTCAAAAAATCAATCCTAAGTATTCTTGATCGCCTGGGGCCCAAACTTATTGTCGTGGCCTCCAGCGCGCCTCAGATTCGCTATCCTGATTGTTACGGCATAGATATGGCGAGAATGAACGATTTCATTGCGTTTAAAGCCGCCGTGGCGCTGCTTAAGGAACGAGACATGGCACATGTTTTGACGGAAACCTACGAAAAATGTAAGGCGGAGTTAAAGAAGCCGCTCACGGAAATCACAAACCCCGTAACAGCGATTTACGCACCTTTTTCTGCAAATGAAATTTCTGCCAAGATTTCTGAGCTGCTTAAACCCAAAGGGATGAAGGCTGAGGTAAAGATTATTTTCCAAAGCATCGAGGGTTTACATGAGGCCTGCCCAGATCACAAAGGTGATTGGTACTTCACGGGCAATTACCCCACGCCTGGAGGACGTCGCGTCGTGAACAAAGCGTTCATCTATTTCATGGAGGGCAAAACCGACAGGGCGTATTAGGCGCGTTTGTTTTTACTCTACGATTAACTTCTTTGTTGTGGGGTTCTTTTGACCAGGGTTTACGGTAACTGTATAGACCCCACTTGCCCAAGAACGAACATCTATCGTCGTCGAACTCATTCCTGAAACGGAACGCATTTCTTCTACAACACGTCCTGTAATGTCACTCACCTCCACAGTCTTGGAAGAAGCGTCAAATGAAGACCAAACCAATTGGACGTCATCTCTGGCTGGATTTGGGAACATCCCGAATTCAGATTGAGGCTGCTCTATCGACGTCTGTCCAACCGCATAAGATTGCAAAACCTCCGTGGAATTAGACACCGTCGTGTCCAACTCTGTAATCACTTGAAAATTAGTTTGGACAACTATGGGGGCAAGGAGGTCGCCTTGATGAAACCTGATTTGGTGTATCACATAAATATTTACGCCTGTAAAAGAGCTGTCTGTGATTTCTCGCGTCATTTCAACCCTGGCAACGTCATCTAACTGAACGCCCCCCGGCATGGAAACAGAGCCGTATCCGTTCATTGTGCTTTCTGTTGTTCCCGACCTATTTATAATTGTGCCTTGCACATTAAGTGTTCCAGACATTGAATCGTTCCAGGTTGCGCCATATTCAAATGGGTATGGCCAAAATCTATCTGAGTCGGCAAGCGGGTAGCTTACACCTTGCTCAACGCCTCCGAAAAATTCAAAATATTCTGGGCCCAAATTCATATAAACCGATTGGCTATATGACGGAAGTTCCATAATCCAATTTGCGCCTGGGTAATCGTCTTCATATGGTGAGGGAGACGATGGTAAAATATGAATGTCATAGCTGTCTTGAGTGACAATTGCGCTGAAGTCCCAATTCATATCTTCACCGGGGTCACCAGCGCTAATAATGTCGGTAACCCCCATTGTAAAACTGTCTCCAGAAAGAAAGGATGGAGCGACGAGGGTTTGGGCGTTGGCCAAAGAAGGGAGTGTTGTTAATGCTGCGGCTGATAAAAACAGTCCGAAAAAAAGCAGTCTTGTCATTGTGATTTAATATCTTGGTTAAAGAATTCTACTAAACTACAATAAAATGTCATCACAGCTAATCTCTGGTCCCTGGCCTTGGTACATCGCTGGGCCCGCAATTGGGCTAATGGTTCCGTTGCTTTTATTTGTGTTAAATAAATCATTCGGGGTCAGTAGCTCGTTGAAGCATCTCTGCGCGATGTGCGCGATTTCGAATGCGCGCTTTTTTAAATACGACTGGAAGAAAGAGACCTGGAACTTGATTTTTGTGTTTGGGATTTTTCTTGGTGCGGTGCTCGTTGCAGAATATGTTCCCTCAGATAGTCTTGTGGGAATCTCAGATGCTACGGCTGAGAAGTTAAGCGGAATGGGCATCACCGATTTTACTGGGCTTATGCCTGAGCAGCTTTTTTCTTTCAGCCACGTTTTAAGCCCAGCGACATTAATCTGCATCGTGCTGGGTGGATTCTTTGTGGGGTTCGGAACCCGATATGCAGGGGGATGTACTTCTGGCCACGCCATTATGGGTCTTAGTCAATTTTCTTTGGGGTCGTTGGTGGCTGTTATTGGATTTTTTATTGGAGGTCTTTTCGTGAGTTGGATCGTTCTTCCATCAATCTTGTCACTCATATGAAACACATATACGCACTACTGTTGGGAGTTCTTTTTGGAGGGATCCTCGTAAAAGCCGAGGTGGTCTCTTGGTTTAGAATACAAGAAATGTTTTGGTTCCAGAGCTTTCACATGTATGGCATTATAGGCAGCGCAATTGCGGTGGGTGCACTCTCTATTTGGTTAATGAAACGCTTTGGCGCAAAATCCTTAAGCGGGGAATTCATCAACCCATCCCCAAAGCCTCTCCATAAAAAAGCCAACCTCTTTGGGGGTATAATCTTCGGGTTGGGGTGGGCTTTAACCGGAGCCTGCCCAGGTCCACTGTTCGCACTTGTGGGCAGCGGATATGGAATCATGTTGGTGGCCATTTTATCCGCGATGCTTGGTGTTGTTGCATACGGACACCTCAAGGACAAACTTCCTCATTAAACTGTTTCTAGGTAAAGGTCCACCCGTTACAGAACATCATGTTGAGTAGGTAGGTATTCCAAACCGTGCACATTCTGGTGGATTTTACTTCTAATAATTCCTGTTGTCTTTTTTCCAATTCTAGGATTAGGCAGCGCAGAATACGATGCCAACAGATTAGATTAATTACATGTTGTTGTAATTTTTCCTTGGCTTAAATTGTAAGCTCGGATTTAAAACCCCCTTTGAGATTTTGTCTCGAGGGGTTTTAGGTCTGAAAACGACATACCTTTGTAAGTAAGCTTAAATCAAAATGGTAGACGATATAGTCTACACTGTAAAATATGAATGATAAAATCACCCGATACGACCGTTATCGTTATACGATATTGTGGCTCGCAGAACATTTTTTCGCTTCAAATAAAAAAGTCAAAAAATTAAGGAAGGAATTAAGCGCTTCGTTGTCGGAAAAAATACCTGATACGCTTGGGGGACTTGGGGGAAATGGAGAAAATCATATTCCTGTTCCTGTCATTGAAGGCATGGACGTTGAGGAGTTTATTAAAAACTATCGGAAAAAATCTCAGCCTGTGGTGCTGAAAAATGCAGCGTCTTCTTGGCCGCTTTATAAAAAATGGAGCCCGGATTTTTTTGCTGAACAATACCCTGAAGATCCCGTAATCTTATTCGATGGCGCCATCGAAAGCAGAGAGTCCCCGAAAGAAAAAGACACCAAAACTGTTTCTCTCTCAGATTTTGTGGAAGCCATGAAGAACGGAGGAAAAGACTATGCAAGATTTTTACCTCTGCTAGATCAGCACCCTGAACTCCTCAAGGATTTTGATGTGGATTGGTTGATGTCCGCAGCAAATAATGATGCAAAACAAGTAAAGCACCAATTGTTTATGGGGGGTGCAGGGACATCGACATCCATGCACTGTGCAATAGGCTCAAATTTATTTGTTCAGGTTCATGGAAGAAAACAATGGTGGATTTACAGCAATAAAAACGCTCCGTTGCTTGAACCACTTGTAGACAGATCTATTTTTTTTAGGAGCCAAGCAAGTGGGGAGAAGCCGGAAGGAAATTTCAAAAAAGCAGACGGCTGGACTGTTATACTTGAACCTGGTGACGTTTTATACAATCCCCCGTTCTTCTGGCATCAGGCACGCAATATAGATACAACTATAGGTGTGGGGTTTCGATGGTTTTCCATTGCTTCCATTCTGAAAGTCAGTCCCGCTCAATTTTTAATGACGCTCACGGCCAGCAATCCATCAGTACGTGAAGCGAAGAAGTTGGAGGGAAATTTCGCCAAAGTTTATGCCAATCTGTTGAAGGTCCAGAATGAAGAGAAGTAAAGCGTTGGTAACAAATCTGGATTATATACAGGGGCCGGTGGCGCTACGTCTTAGTTAATGTTTAGCCCTTTGATCTTGGGGTCGCCTATTTCGCCGCTGAAATCTAAAACAATGTCTTGGCCATTGCGAGGCAGAGTTTCTCCTATGCTTAATTCTAAATCTGAAATAAGCTTCTTGAGTTCTGGGGACAAATCGCTGATCACAATCATTCCTTCATTAATGATGGATTCTTCCAAATCTTCATCTACAATGGAAATGTCCGCAGAAAGGTCTATACTTCCAAGAGACGAGTTGATAGACGTGTTGGAAACAGAAAAGGTTTGTTCTTGCATCTCAAACGAAACGCTGGCCTTATCAATCCTAATGTCATTTACATCAACCCCCAACATTGATTCAAATTGAGTCAATGACATCTCTCTCTTTTGTGGATTTGTAAACTGCCCTTGTAAACCGAGTAGTTCCAGTGAAAACGAACCTTGTGGGATACCGTCTTCAAGTTCCTCCCAATCCTCTAGATCAAAAAGGATATCGATAGAGGATGACATTTCGTTTAAGGATATCGTTCCGGTAAGTTCCGGAATACCAAGGGGTAATGAGTTTGGGGAAAAACTAAAGCCAGACTTTAGTTCAAGCATTTGGGGGACGATCTCTTCTAGGTTTTGCCCGGTGTAATTAAGTTTTACTGCGTTTTCAAAATCTAAAAATGGTGTTGATACTGTCAGCTCACTGATCGCCAGCTGATTGGATTCCGGTGAAAAATTTAACTCAAGATAAAAATCGTCAATAACGGCTAGCGTTTTAATTAAATCTAACAGTTCGTCTGTCGCTTGTTTTGAGAGGTCTAATTCCTCGAGGATTTCAGTCGGAAGCGTGACTTTTAAGTCTGAAAATGACACCCCTAAGTTCTGCGCCTCTTTGGGTAGTTTCGTTTCGAGATCATTGAGCATCTCTTCGGTAATGCCGCCATCAAAATTTATCTCGAAGCTGCCTAAATTTATCTCATTCGAAAATAACTCTGAAGAAATCGATGGGTTTTCAACCGCAAAATCAAAGCTACTTATAAAAACCTCTTGTCTTGAGGCCATTTTAATCCCATCAAATAGAGACAGGTCTAACGATATCTCATCACATTTAAAATCAATGTGGGCATCCTGAAAATTCGTTACATTAATCTTCTCAACGCAGACTTTACCCATTATTGGATTAATACTGAGTTTGCCATATTCAAGTTCAAAGGGTAGGTCCGTATTTGAGAGGTTTGATTTAACTTCTTCATCTATTAGGCCTGACAGAAACTGCCCCAATACAAAGTTGCCAATAAAAACAACGATAACAAAAACGACAAATAGGATAAGTAATATTTTCTTAAACATTATGAGTTGATTAAGTGATTTCTAATGTTACAAGTTACACTCTTTTTTAAAGAGAGACAATTTAGATATTTAATCATGTAATATCAGCTCCCCAAAGATTTTGATATGTATTTTTTCCATCATATATCTTAGCCTGTCTTATCGTGTCAAATTTTCTATTTGCTCTGGGGTCATTCCCAACTCCAGCTATATATATCCAATTACCAGTATTACTTGCAACATCATAATCAAGTAACAGATGTTCGAACCAAGATGCTCCAAGTCGCCAATCCACTCCTAAATCATGAACTAAATAAGAAGCAACATTTTGACGACCTCTGTTACTCATATATCCTGTTTTTAGAAGTTCATTCATGTTTGCATTAACAAACGAATCATTTGTTTTTCCATTTTTCCATAATTCGAATGATGACATGTTTTGATTACTTAAATTTGTTTTGGATTTAATCCCATTGTGATAAAAGATCCGAGAGCCATATTTCATAGAAATAAATCTAAAATAATCTCGCCATATTAATTCAAAGACAAGCCAGTATGTGCTTTCGTTTGGTTTATATAAATTTTCGTACCTCTTTACCTCACTTCTTATCCGTCTAGGACTTATACATCCATGAGCTAACCAAGGGCTAAGTTTACTGCTAAAGTCTATGCCTGTTAGTTGATTCCTGGTCTTTTTGTATAAACTAAGATGATGTTTATCCCAGAAATAGTGTTTAAGTCGTTTTCTGGCTTGCGTTAATCCACCTTTAAAAGGAAAAGAACTTCTTTTGTCTAGACAAGGTGTTTTCTGCCCCGAATGAGATAAAAACGTATTGAGGTCTGGAATGTCATCTGACGTTAAATTATCCGGACAATTTATTTTTAAAGGAGAAGCAATGCAGTCACGAACGATGCACTTTGACTCCAAACTTTTTCGAAATTGGGTAAATATATCGGGGATTTCTTTAAATAGATTGAAGACATCATCTGGGTGATAAAGTGTGTGTCCTTCTATCCAATAGCATTTACCCCCTATGTCGTGAACAGCCTTTTCTACTATATTTTCAATTTCAATCTCTTCAGTAGCATGCTCTGACTGTGCCACAAGGGTATTACAAGAAAACTGCTCCATCAAGGATGGAAGTATTTCTGAGGGTTTTCCTTGTCTTATAAGAAGGCTACCCCCCAACTTTTCAATTTCATTTTTTAAGTCAATAATACTTTCAAAGAGAAAACAAGATCTGAATGGTCCTGTTTTGACATGTCCCCATTTATCATTTGTCCAGAAATGCTCATCAATGATATAAACAGGAACCGTTTGGGCATACTCTAAAGATTTAGATAAGGCTGGGTTGTCATCTAAACGTAGATCGTTTCGAAACCAATGAAGAGAACGGGAAGAATTATCACTCATAAAAGAAATTTTAAATTCAATAGTATCTCAAATAAGGTAACGTTCTCATCGACTGAGCCAATTGTCCAATATTTGATAATTCACAAGGATAAATGTCGAACCCCGCAATTCAAAGAAGGGTTTGGTTTAATCTATCATGAAACAAGGTCATAACAGCGTCTAAAAACAAAAAAGAGAGACAATCTTTCGACGCTCTCTCTTTTTGTACCCGAAGTGGGAATCGAACCCACACTCCTTTCGGAACACGAGTTTGAGTCGTGCGCGTCTACCAGTTCCGCCATTCGGGCAAATGGGGACAACAAAAGTAATCTAGAGTAGGTAGTTTTTAGCCTATTCGCCACATTTTTCCCAGGGGGCAACTTCTGGGCGCAAAATTTTCATTGCAGAGGCGGACATTGTGGAGAGTTCCGCGTCTCTTTTTTCAAGCCAAACTTTTCGTGCCTTTAAGTCTTGATGTGTTGCGCTTCCAGGGATATGACGACATTTTAAGGTGCACTCCCAGCTTTTAAAAACGGAGGTGAGACCATCCTTTGCGAGGTGCGAAAGCCGGAGTGTCATTTCCGAATCGCCAGACCGTCTCATGGGTAGAAATCCGCCCGCGCGTTCCCATGCAGATCGCGAATGGAGGGTCGGACAGTGCCCAAAATATGCGTGAAGGGGTTGTTTTAAGTCCACATCGTAGCGTTGTAAAAAAGGGCGCACAGAACCTTCGCGTCCTCGCAAAACCGACAACACATGCTCAAACCAGTTCGGCTCAGCGACGTCATCGGGGTCGATGAAGGTGACGTGGGTCCAGTCTCGACAAGCCGCAGAAATTCCTGTGTTCCGTGCGACATATGCGCCTGAATTTTCTTTCAGTTGAATCGCTTTTACGCGGGGGTCGCGCAATGCTTGGTCTTCGATTAATTGAATGGCCCCAGGCTCGGTGCTGTGGTCATCAACGATCACAAGTTCCCAATTTGTGTGGGTTGAGCTGATAATGCTCGAGACGCAATCGGGGAGAAATCGGGTGTGGTTGAAGTGGGCGCATACGACGAGCACTTTCATTTTTGAGCGTTCCGCTTCGGAGAGGGTTGAAGATGCTGCATGGGATCTTTTAAGGGATCGCGCTTCTCGAGCATAAAGAATGGATTGAACTGCCGTAGAGATTCCTTTTTTTCTAAGCCAAATTACCAAGGGCACACGTAGCGACTCGGGGAGGATTTTGCTTAAAAGTGAGACCTTCATGCGTTCGCACTCGCGGTTGATGGATATCCTTGGCGCTCCGAATAAGCCCTGATTTCAGTGGTGAGGGCAGAGTCGATACCGTTGAGGTCTTCCCAACTCAGAGGCGCCGATCTGTTCGTGTGCTTAAATCGCCTCCACTGCGTCACCGGTCCCACCTTGGGGTTGAAAATCGCATTCGACGTGCGAGAAGATCCCGTATTTGCGCCGTGCTTGGCTCTGTCATAGGCAGATTTCCAGTCTTCGACACGTACCCCCCACCCCAATGCCTCCAAAATCTCCGGCGCACCGTTTTGTAGATCTTCCAGGCGCCAAACAAATTGCGCCTTCTCTCCTGCCCGCTCGTTCCAATCCAGCCAATG
>CAJXHE010000043.1 GCA_913051865.1 uncultured Flavobacteriales bacterium | reverse complement strand
ATCTCTCCAGTTGCCTTCCAGTACATATAGGCCAAAGCACATTTTGTACCCGCCCCATCTGCGTGCATGATGACGCAATGTTCGGAACTGCCTGTTAAATAGTCAGGAATGATTTTACAAAACGCTTGAGGGAACAATCCCTTATCTACGTTTTTAATTGCTGCATGAACATCCTCTTTCCCTGCACTTACTCCGCGTGCTGCGTACCTACTTGCGTCTGTCAATTGTAAAGTTTATTCGTTACTCCTCAGTTGGAACGTAATCAAAACGTATGATTCTAAATACCGTACGTCTATTTACTTGGTGAGCGGCTTCTCTTTCAGACTCAGGAAGCTTGGCAATCTGAGCATCATTAATGATGAGCATTTCTTCACCATGACCAAAAGGAACAAGTCTGTCACCAGATATGCCTTTATCCAATAAGAAGTTAACACAGGTCTCAGCACGTTTTTGGCTTAGCTTCTTGTTTGAAGATCCGGAGCCACGACTGTCCGTGTGGGCTTCCAGTTGAATAACTAAATTCTCATTTCGCACAAGAAGATCTAGAAGAAAATCAAGTGAATCTGCAGAATTAACTTCGTCATTAACCAATAACTCAGCACTTGCAGTTGGATACAGTACGAGCGGCATGTCGTACTCTTTCTCCAATACAATTTCTTTTAAGAAGTATTCACGAGCAAAAGTGGTTGACTCGGTAAGTCCGATACTTGAGAATCGATCTCCAGTCCCAATAAAACCTTCGTTCTTTACATCAACATCATAAGATACATCCTCCTCGATTTCGCCGTCACAAAGCTCGAGTGAACCGTCCTCATTTGAGGTCTCAGATGAAATCTTTCCTTCTGAACTTTCTAATGTTATAGAAGCTCCGCTTACTGGCATTCCAGTATCGTAGTCATAGACATAGGCTCTATAACAAAACTCCATAGGTGGGAGTCTGAATTCATATAGATCATCTTGTCCTTTACCACCATTGCGATTTGATGAGAAAATACCCGTGTTGGTTTGGCCTTTAAAAATAATACCCAACTCATCGTTTGCAGAATTCAGTGGATAAGGCAAGACATCAACATCAGAGAAAGCCATCACTCCCTCGCGTTGGTCAGCAAAACAGAGATCAAATCCACCTAAGCCTCCGTGGCCATTCGATGAGAAGTACAATGCCCCATTTGCTCTAAAAGATGGGAACATTTCGTCACCAGCTGTATTGATTGATGGACCTAGATTTTGAGGCAAGCCCCATGTTTCATTGTCATCATTGAACGCCGAAAACCAAAGATCTTTCCCGCCAAAGCCACCCGGCAGATCAGAGGCAAAGACCATATAATTGTCATCTAAGGACAATGCTGGATGGCCTATTTGAGTAGAGTCATCCTCATTCCTGTCAACAATAAAGAGCGGTTGAGCTGCACCGAAATTGTTACCTACAACAGGTGCGTAATAAATGTCACATGCAAGATTTGAACCATCCTGATCAACACATCTTGTGAAGTAAATGGTCTTAAATCTCTTGTCAAAAGAAGCGGAACCTTCGTTGTCATCTGAACATAGATTCGAAAGTGGTTCAGGTGTTTTCCAATCTCCTTTCTTATCTTGAGTTGTCGTGAACAAATCCATAAACCTTTCTCCTGTAATAGGGTCTTCACCCGTTCCTGTTGAACCCAACCTGGAAGATGCAAAAACGAGAACATTCGATTTCTTAGAAGCATAGACTGGTGCAAAATCATACGACGGTGAATTCACTATGATCATCGGCTCTACGATAAAACGACTCGGTGGCTCTTCCATTGCAATTGCTGCGATGTCTGCTGCCTCAATTCTAGCATCTGCAAAAGATCTATCTCCGTTCTCACCAAATTTTTCGTACCACTCCATCGCGGTGTAATAATCTTCTTGGTCACGCAGGGCATCACCATAAAGAAGATAAATTCTTGGATTCGTTTTCGCGTAGCGTAAGCCCAACGCTTTGTCGTACCATTCGGTGGCACCACGCGGATCGTGCATCAAACGAAAACATTCTCCAGCTTGGAAAGCGCAATAGGCTTTCAACGTTAAATCTGATTTCACTTTTGCGTAGGCAGCGACATAGTCACTTGACGCTTCAAAATAACCACGTCTGTTAAAAGCGATATCAGCTTCTTCATGTAACTCCTGAGCGAAGGTTCCGCTCAAAGCGCCAAAGAAAAAGAAAAGGGACACAACAAAACGTGTGATAATTACTTGCAGGTAACTGTGCATTCTAATTGATTCTAAGATTTCTAAGATTCGAAAGTACTGAAAAAGGAGCATTTAATTGCTAGAATAATGACAATACAGTAACAACTAAATGTCAACTACCCTATCTGAGGCAAAAAAATCAACGTGTAAACAACAATTCGTGAAATTTCGGCAAAGGCCACAACTCATTGTCTATCAAGCCTTCAAGCTGCGTACATATGTCACCTAACTCTTCTAGAAGCGGCATAATTATAGTGCCATATCCATCCGCAATTTTATGAGGATTTTTTCTTCCATTGACAGCAATTTTATTTTCTTTCAGGTTTGACAAAGCTTCATACAGCTCATTCACCAGAGTAGACGTTTTCGTGAGTATGTCACGCTGAGGAAAGGTCATCTGCTTGCCTTTTTTACCGAAGACCTCCTCCACACCAACGATGTTTTCGAGAAGAAAGTTTTGGTATGAAATCGCAGCTGGAAGGATTGTGTTACGCGCCATATCAATCAAGATGTTCGCTTCAATCTGCCGATGCATCACATATTTCTCGTACTCCACTTCTTGTCTCGCTTCCATCTCTGCTGGATGAAGTACTTTCATTTGATCAAATAGATCTATGACTTCTTTCCTCCCCCAAACTGTTAATGCTTCGGGTGTCGTTTTTAAATTTGACAGACCGCGCTTCTTCGCTTCTTTTAACCATTCATCTCCGTAGCCATTTCCTTCAAATCGGATGTTTTTACTTTGCTTAATAAGGATTTGTAGCTCTTTTAAGATGGATTCGTCTTTCCCTACACCTTTGCTGATTCTTTTATCAACTGACACTTTAAACTTCTCAAGTTGATCTGCGACAATTGTGTTTAACACAGTCATCGGTAACGCACAATTGGCAGAAGAACCCACCGCTCTTAACTCAAATTTATTTCCTGTAAAAGCGAATGGCGAGGTTCTGTTTCGATCCGTATTGTCAAGCAATGCTTCTGGAATCCTTCCTATTTCTAACTTGAGTGCTGTTTTGTCAGCAGGTGTTAATTTACCATGCTTGATGTTCACCTCTAGATCATCGAGCAGTTGACTTAACTGAGAACCTATGAAAGCAGAAATGATTGCAGGCGGTGCTTCTTGTGCGCCCAAACGATGGTCATTTCCAACACCAGCAAAACTAGCCCTAACAATGTCTGCATGTGTGTGGAGCGCAGCGAGGGTATTTATGAAAAAGGTCAAGAATCGCATATTCGATTTGGGGTTCTTGCCAGGCTGTAAAAGATTCACGCCAGTATTCGTACTCAATGACCAGTTGTTATGCTTGCCTGATCCATTCAATCCACCAAAAGGTTTTTCGTGAAGCATCACTCGAAAATCATGACGTTGCGCAACAACCTCAAGAAGTTCCATTAACAGCAAATTATGGTCATTTGCAAGGTTTGCCTCTTCATATACAGGTGCAAGTTCGAACTGATTGGGTGCGACCTCATTGTGTCTTGTTGTGACGGGGATCCCCAGAAGATGAGCTTCAAGTTCGAAGTCCTTCATAAAGGCACTAATTCTTTGAGGAATAGATCCAAAGTAATGGTCATCTAACTGCTGACCTTTTGCAGGCTGTGCGCCAAATAAGGCACGCCCTGTCATCGAAAGATCTAAACGCGCAGCAAACAACGCTTTGTCAACTAAAAAATACTCTTGCTCCCACCCCAAGGAAGCATTCACTTTTGTAATATTCTTGTCAAAATACTGGCAAACAGAGGTTGCGGCATTGTCAACCGCAGAAAGCGCCTTTAAAAGCGGCGTTTTGTTGTCGAGCGCGAATCCTGTGTAACTAATGAAAATCGTAGGAATACACAAAGTCTCCCCCCAAACAAATGCCGGAGATGTAGGATCCCAAAGCGTGTAACCCCGCGCCTCGAATGTATTTCTAATTCCTCCACTCGGAAATGACGATGCATCTGGCTCTTGTTGAACCAACAGAGACCCATCGAATTTCTCAATCGCACGGCCATCTCCAGTGGGCGCAATGAAACTGTCATGCTTTTCAGCTGTCGTTCCAGTTAAGGGTTGAAACCAATGGGTATAATGTGTCGCGCCACGTGAAATAGCCCACTCTTTCATAGCTGAAGCGGTTTGATCTGCGACCTTCCTGTCTACAGGAGTACCATCTTCCATTGCTTTTAGAATACCTTCATAGGCCTCATCAGGAAGGTATGAACGCATGACAAACTTGTTGAACACATTCTCTCCGTAGTAGGTGGAGATTTTATTGTCAGGACGTTTGGGAAGTTTCGGCTTGCGGTCCAGCACATCGTGCATGACTTGTTGGCGATTTAGGCTCATCTAAAAATGTTTAAAACGTGTAAACTTGAAATCCGTAATTCAATGCGCAAATTTACACCATTAAAGAAGGTGAGCTGTCAAAAAGGGCTTGAAAGTAATTCACACCCCCTCAAGAACGGGGGTGATAACTTAATATTTATATATTATCAATAAAGCACCCCTTTATTCTCGGATAATCCAATTAACTACTCTGCTTTTACGGTCATATACCTCTAAACTGTACATCCCCACCGCATAGTCAGACATATCAAAATTCAACAACAACCCATTTGAAGGTCTGAAAATACCCGACTGCAGTTCTTTTGCCATGGCATTTCTCAGAACCCATTCAACTTCCGAATCGAACCCTTCAAGTCTTGCACGAACAACTCCTTGAGCTGGATTTGGAAAGACCGTCACTTCGGAGGTGGCGCTAACAGGAATAATATCTTCCACATCTGAAATCAAATTCGTCTCGAAACGAAACGCCTGAGATATTGACTTGCCAAAATCAGCCTCAAGTGTGGCAAAATTTCCGCCAGCCACTTTTTTAAATCTGACATATCCGCTGCCGTCACTGTTTGCCCAGAATGACAATCCATCGTCACCATAGTCAAGAACTGTAAATCTGTAACATCCTGAATTGAGTTCGATTGTGTCACGATATATTGTATTCGCCTCGGTATACCCACGTTCCCAAATGATATTTTGATTCCGATCGGTAAGTTCGACTGTCGTTTCAAAGGGGGCATTATTCGTTTTGGTCCAAACGATGATTCTGTTGTCATCTAAGTCATTGTATGCCCAGGTCGGTGGACGGCGAAATGACGTATGTGCTGTTCCATTTGATGGCTCCTCATCAACTTCCAATACCAAATCCACTGACACTTGAAACGCCATGAGATACTCATCATCTCCCTCAGTATAAATGGGGGCATCATAGGGAAGGCTGACTTCCACTGTTTCTAAAAACTGAAGGGGAACTTCAGGAATGTATATATGAGTCTGAGGCTCCTCACCTGTTACACCATAAGTAAACAGGCATTGCTCAAGTGTCTCTGATCCGTTATTTCTAATCAATACAACTGGATTTTCACATACAGGGTTCCATCTTGAGAGAACTTTCCGTTCGTTGGGGGAGAGAATATCCATGAGTTCAACATCGTGAGACATGTTGGGCGCAGAATAGGAAATAATTTGGCCTTCCATGCGGTAATTACCAAATGGATCATCCGTGACATCATATTCAACTTCGAAAGTACTTTGCCCTACAACCCAAGGCGTAAGTTCAAAATTTTGGGTGGTTACTGGGGCACCTGGGCACCACGCGGCACGGTCATAAATCCAAGTTCCGCCTTGTGGGTAAAGCGCATTGTCAGCACATTCCTGCATAATCTCCCAACTCCAATGCTCGGTAGAATCAACAAGAACGCTGTGGGTGTTGTAACAGAATTCACCACAGTTATTCCCTTGACCGAAGCCATGACCACTTGCTCTTGTAACAAGTCGAAACATTTCTTCATTTGGTCCGACGGTATGCTGGTGACTTTGAACATTGTTATCCCATGCATTTAAATAATATGTGCCATTCCAAAAGGCCTCGACATTCACCACATCTCTAGGCGGAGTCCCTTCAATAAAAGCAAATTTCAAATCCAGAAGTTCTTGCCAGTTTCCACATTCAAGCTCTACGCTATCTCGTAAAAGCGGCAAATAATCTGTCACATCGTAGATCCAAGTCCAACCATCATTTCCCAAAGAGAGATTGATACCATATGGCGTAATATATCTGCCCAGCTCGACCCTGTCAATCACTTCATAGGGAACACCGAAATAATTGAGCGCAACATTTGTGTACACCACGGTCTCTCCGTCAATCGCGTAAGTCGCAAGGGTATCACCCAAGGCATCGTAGGTCACCTGAAGCAGATCATGCGGCCATCCATAAGCGATATCTAACCATTCAACATCGTTCCCGACCACTTCCCAAGTACTTACACTTACTGGCGGTACCGGTTGGGCATAGGTGTGTGTCACAAATTCTGATGTACTCTCAAATGCAGATTCATCCCCTTGCGTAAATTGCAATGCCGGCTTGAGAGATTCTGCATCACCACCTGGGATTTCAGGGTTCAAGAATAAATCTTTTGCGCGATACTTCACCCTACCTGCGTTACCGAAACAATACCCACCATAAGGAGAGTCGTTTTCGGAATCCTCAAACGCACCATTCACGCCATCAAAATTAAAAACGGTCGCCAAATTTGAAAGTTGAGGGTGTTCTTGCACATCAGAAAAATACATCCATTCAGAGATCTCCTCCTCTGTGAGTTCCACACGCCATATTCTGAAATCATCTACCCCACCTCTATAACTGTTATTGCCATTAAAAGCTGCACCTAAAAACATTTCAGAAATTTCTCCAAACGCATTATCCTTGCCTGTTCCTTCGTGCCAAACTGCACCATTTCTATAAATCCTCATAATGCCTGTTGCAGCATTTTTAGTGAACGCCCAGTGGGACCATGAACCTTCAAACTCGCCCTCATCTGACAGTTTGTCTATTCTGTCGTACCCCCCATCATGCCCCGCATCCCAATAGATTCTAGAGTTGCTCCAAGGCATGTGTACATTCACTTCCCTTTGGTCATTTGAATTGACACCCTCAAAGAGAGTTGTGTTTGCTGGCAACCAATCTGAATCTCCTTTTAACCAGCACTCTAAAGTCAACTCAGAAGAAATCTCACTTAAAGAATCTACAGCAACCTCCATTTTATCTCCGCCATCAAATCCAATATACCCCCCCGTTGAATGGTACAGAACAACATTTCCCGGAGACGAAACCGCATCACACACATCGCCCACAAGCCCCTCAAAAGACATGCTCACGCTCAAATCAGAGATTCCATCAAAGACGAGTGCTTCACTCAAATCCATGATTAACATTCCTGAAGCAGTGGTTGGGAATTCATAGACAGTCATCCATTCATTGTCAGACCACCGACATTCAAGCGTCAACAGATCAGCCTCAATCACACCTACTGGCAATGAGATTCTCCGGATGCTAACGTCGGTCTCGACGCCCATGTCGATTAATTCTTCTACAGACCACACCATGTCAACCCGAGTGCCTTCAGAACTTGACATGAACAGATCCGTAGATACTGCATCATTTAAAATACTTGTTGTCGTTGCACCAACTTCACTTAGAATAGAACGAGAATATTCAGTCACTAACGTGTCAAAAGGCACACCTTCTGAAGGCATAAAAACAAGAGAATCAACCTCGAAATCTAAGTTGTTAATCCTATACAATGGGTGCGTCAAATTCGCCGAATCCAACAACCCCGTATGGTCAAAAAGGTAGTTATACGAGAGGTAGTCCCACTCTCCACAAGCATACCCCAAACCTCCAGCTGTGCCTTGATCAAAACACTTGAGCTTGTGGTACATCAAAACTTTCCGATATTCCGCGCCATTGTCCAACGCCGGGAAATCAAACCACCTTCTACCCGGACTGTCATAGTTCGTCTCAGGGTTGTTTTGGGCTTCCCAAGTGTACGTAGAAACCCAAGTTGTATCACCTTGTGCACTTGCCGATACCGGAACCATTCCGATTGTAAACAAAACAACACTTGAAGCAATGATGACGCGCAATAGAATTTTCATGTTGATAAGGTTATGCTGTTCTGCCAGGATAAAGCTCTAGCGCTCTTCGAATGCAGGCGATTGCCTTCTCGAGAACGGGAATGTCTAAGACGTACGCCAAACGCACTTCGTCTTCACCCGCACCAGGCGTTGAGTAAAAGCCCGAAGCTGGAGCCATCATTACGGTATCGCCATCAAGATTAAACTCCTCCAGCATCCACTGACAGAATTTATCCCCACTGTCAATAGGGAGCCTACAAATTGCATAAAATGCACCTCCGGGCTCTGGACACAAAACATGTGGAATTTCATTTAATCCTTTGACCAAAAAATTTCTTCTGGCCACATATCTGTTTCTCACCTCTTCAAAGTATAAATCAGGCGTAAGGAGCGCCGCTTCAGAAGCGATTTGACCTAGCGTAGGCGGCGAAAGACGGGCCATTGCAAACTTCATTACAGTCGCTCTCAATGCCACATTCTTAGTCACCAATGCACCCACTCGGGCGCCACACATACTAAATCTCTTGGATACAGAATCAATCATAATTGCATTCTGCTCGAGACCTTTTAGGTTCATCACAGAACCCGCTATTTCATCTCCATAACAGAACTCTCGATAGACCTCATCTGCCATCAGGTACAAATCGTGCTGCTGGCATAACTTTGCGAGTGACTCAATGGCTTCTGGTGCATAAACCTTGCCTGTAGGATTTCCTGGATTACAAATTAAAATCGCCTTGGTTTTCGGGGTGATTACCGCTTCAAAGTCTTCCATCTGTGGAAGGGAAAAGCCGTCCTCTATGACCGCTGTTACAGGAATGACTTTCAAGCCAGCCATATGCGCAAAACTGTTGTAGTTTGCATAAAACGGTTCTGGAATGATGACCTCATCTCCTGGATCCATCGATGACATCAAGCCGAAAATAAGCGCTTCAGACCCTCCGGTAGTAATAATCACATCCTCTGTATTGACATCTACGCCACCACGCCTGTAGTAGGCTGCAAGATTTTCGCGATAAGATTCATACCCTTCACTCGGGCTATATTCTATGATAGTTCTAGGGTCTTCCTTGAGCGCCTTGAAAGCCACTTCTGGAGAGTCAATGTCTGGCTGACCGATATTTAAATGAATAATGCGTTTACCTTCCTTTTGGGCTGACACAGCATAGGGCATCAGCTTTCGAATGGGACTGCTGGGCATTGCTTGCCCGACTTTGGAGATTTTCGGCATCTTTTCTAATAAAGTAATCAGACAAAAATACTATTTTTCATCAGTTTATAGACGCCGGTACATCATTTTATGCAATCCTATGTTTGGCACTGTATACACGTCACATTCAAAACCATCTTTGTCAGCAACAAATGCAAAACCGCATCTCTTATAGAATCCCCACGCGACTTCTCTTGCGTCGCACCAAATCACCTTGACGTCTTCCGCTTTTAAAATTTTAACAGCCTCATTGATGATGGCCTCTCCGACACCATTTCCGCGGGCTTCAGCACGCACACCCATGGCTCTGAGGCGATACACTTTCTCTCCCTCAAAAAAACCAGAAAACCGATCACATTCCTGCAAAAAAAGAGACGCCACGCCAACGACCTCCTCGCCCTTTATGCCTGCCAAATGAATCGCACCTTCACTCTCATCAATATCTATCCTCGCGTCTTCCGCGCTTTTCAAGTGAGGCCAGAGCACGGTAAATCTCACCTCCTTCAATACCTCCCAGTGAACAGCCTTTACCGTTGTCATTCGTAAAAGGCTTTCTCCCAATCTCGCCTGTCACGTTTTGTAGGTCTCCCTGGGATCCTAGATTGGCTTTTCTCGGCAAGCTTTATCTGCTCAAATTTATCCAACTCTTCCTTTGTTGTCACATTTTCTCCATAATGCTCCACCAAAGCCGCCCCCACTCTGCTCTTCGGGAACTCCAACACTTTAAATGAAAAATAAACAGCACCCTTTCTTACAACGACCGTATCGCCCACTTTAAGAATTTTAGAGGGCTTGACCCGAACCTGCCCCACGCTGACTTTTCCTTCTTTGCAATGAATACTCGCTTGCGATCTTGTTTTCAAAACCCGAATCGCCCATATAAATTTATCTACTCTCATTTTCAGAGGAGGTTTAGTCCAAATTCAGATCTAGTCGTTTTCTAAGCTCTTCCAAGGTGGGGTTCTTCTCCACCATTTTCTGATACCGTTCCTTTTCACTAAAGTACGTGACACCCTCCTCATCTTCACCATTGCTCGCTGTTATTTCAATCGACAATTCCAACGCAGCATTCTTTACTTCTTTCCTGAGATGATTGAGTAAATCCGCTCTCTCACCATCTAACTGCGCCTCTTGCAGGGCATTTAAAACACGAAAATAAACGACATTTCCTTTTAATTCATACGCGCACATCTTAAGCGTAGAGACAAGACTGACTCTTTTATTCACGCTTTGCTTTTCCACAAACATATCCCAAGCCAACTTCAATCCTTCCTCTGTCACTTTTTCTTTCCAAGCTTGATCAATGTTGTTTTCTACAATCTTCACAGAGGAATCAGTCGCTTCAGCAAAGTGTTTGGACTTCCCTGCCAATTTCACGCCTCCTCCCCTGAGTTTCCCCGCGACTATTGGCTTCGATGCATGCGCGGGAGCGGGTTCAGGCGCGGGAGAGGGTTTGGATACAGGTGAAGGAGCGGGTTCAGGCGCGGGTGCTGGTGCGGGTTCAGGCGCGGGTGCTGGTGCTGGTGAAGGCGCGGGTGCGGGTTCAGGCGCGGGTGCGGGTGCTGGTGAAGTCGCGGGTGCGGGTTCAGGCGCGGGTGCGGATGCTGGTGAAGGCGCGGGCGCGGGAGAAGCAGCTGGCGCTAAGGCAGGTGAAATTAACGCGTCAGTTCTTTTTTTTTTCTCCGCCGAAGGCAGAGCACTGTCAAAACCTCCCTTCAAAGAACAGATTTTCATTACAGCCAGTTCGACCAACAACCGTTGGTGCTGACTCATCCGATACTGAACATCCGCTTCATTAACAACAGATAAAGCATCAACAATAAAGTGCAAGTCGGTTTGAGCAGATTGTTCCGAGAAGCGGGTTTTCACTTCTGGAGTTGCCTCCATAAGTTTCAGTGTGCTGACATCCCGACAAACCATGAGGTTTCGAATGTGATTACCAAGACCCGAAAGAAAGTGATGCGCATCGAAGCCTCTTGCAAGAACACCATCAAAAAGAAGCAGCGAATCTGAAATATTTGACTGGAGCGCATAATCAATGAACTCGAAAAAAGTGTCGTGATCTAAAACATGCAGTTGTTCAGTAACAACTTCATAAGAGAGGTCCTTACCTGCAAATGCAACAAGTTGATCAAACATACTCAGCGCATCTCTTAACGCTCCATCCGCCTTAGAGGCAATGACGTGAAGGGCTGCCTCAGTCGTCTTAACGCCTTCTTTTTTTGCAATTTCCTGAAGATGAGTCACAATATCAGGGACCGTTATTCTATGGAAATCAAAGATTTGACAACGAGACAATATCGTGGGAAGGATTTTATGTTTCTCAGTAGTTGCCAAAATAAAGACTGCATGAGGAGGCGGCTCCTCTAGTGTTTTCAGAAACGCATTAAAGGCAGCCTGACTAAGCATATGGACCTCATCTATGATATAGACTTTATAGGTTCCATGTTGAGGAGGAATGCGAACTTGTTCGACAATGCTTCTTATATCCTCTACTTTATTATTGGAAGCTGCATCAAGCTCAAAAACATTAAATGCCATCGCATCATCGTCGGGGGCGAAATGATTAATTGCCCGAGCAAAAATTCTTGCACTTGTGGTTTTTCCAACTCCTCGAGGGCCACAAAACAAATATGCCTGTGCGATTTGGCTTGTTGAAATAGCTTGTTGAAGCGTCTGAGTGATGCCATCTTGCCCGACAACAGATTCCCAATCTTGGGGACGATACTTACGTGCAGAAACTAAATACGGGGTCTCACTCATTCTGCGAATATCGGGAGCAAGAGATCGCATAACAAGCGTAGTTTTACACAATCTATTGAGGGGCTGTAATAATTTATACTTAAAGCCTTGTGTTTCCTTTACATCTGACGTACTTTTGCGCCCCATTTTAATTCAACAAAAAATGAATCGTTACGAAACTGTTTTCATTATGACTCCCGTGTTATCTGCTGATCAGGTGACGGAAACAGTAGAGAAGTACCGTGCGCTTATCATCGCCAATGGTGGTAAGACTGTCCATGAGGATGCATGGGGACTTCGGAAACTTGCTTACCCAATTCAGAAAAAGTCGACTGGCTTTTACCATCTGATTGAGTGGGAAGCAGAAGGATCCGCAGTTCTACCCTTCGAAACTGAATTCCGTCGCGATGAGAGAATCTTAAGATTCCTCACGACAGCTATGGAAAAACACCACATTGCCTACGCGGAATCTCGCCGCGACAAGTCTAACCGCAAAGCTGAGCCCAAGCAAGAGGCTGAGGTTGTTGTAGAAATGCCAAAAAAAGAGGCATCTACTTCAGAAGAAAAAGCATAAAGAACTAAATTATGGCAGATAAAAAAGTACGCTACCTAAAGTCCATTGAAATTGACACCAAAGCTGAACGCTACTGTCGTTTCCGTAAAAAAGGATTTAAGTACATCGATTATAAGGACCCAGATTTCCTTCTTATGCTTTGTAATCCACAAGGCAAAATCTTACCACGTCGTTTAACAGGAACTAGCTTAAAGTACCAACGCAAAGCTTCACAGGCAATTAAAAAAGCCCGTCACCTAGCGTTGATGCCTTACGTAGCTGATAACCTTAATTAAGAATAATAGCCATGGATATTATACTTAAAGAAGACTACAAAAAAGTAGGAAACAAAAACGACATCGTTTCTGTTAAAACTGGATATGCGCGCAACTTCTTAATTCCACAAGGGTTAGCAATTTCAGCAACAGAGTCAGCACGTAAAGTTGTGGGCGAAGTAATACGTCAACAATCTCACAAAGCTGTTAAAGCGATGGAAGCCGCTCAAGTCCTTGCAGACAAGCTTAACAAACTTACCGTAAAGATTGGAGCAAAGGCAGGTGAAACTGGAAAGATTTTCGGATCTGTAAACAGCATTCAACTTGCAGAAGCAATACAAGCAGCAGGACATGATGTGGAACGTAAGCAGATTACATTATCTGACGATACGATTAAAGAACTCGGATCATACGAAGCGAAAGTAAAAGTCTACAAAGACATTTTTGCGACCGTGAAGTTCGAAGTCGTCGCTGATTAAGCGATACAAAAATATTTGACAATATGTCAACCAAAAGGCTCACGCATTAGTGGGCCTTTTTCATGCCTCATTTATTGCCAAAATAGCAAGCCCATAAATATTACCTTTGATACCCTGACAATCTGAATGCCTGAATTTGAACTCATAAGCGATTACACTCCCAGAGGAGACCAACCTGAAGCTATTAAACAATTAGTTACGGGCGTTGAGGATGGCGTTGAACACCAAGTACTACTTGGAGTAACCGGCTCGGGAAAGACATTCACAATTGCGAACATGATCGCGCAGACAAAAAGGCCTACGCTGGTTCTGTCTCACAACAAAACCTTAGCAGCTCAGTTATTTAGTGAGTTTAAAACCTTTTTCCCAAACAACCTTGTCGAGTATTTCGTCAGTTATTATGATTACTATCAGCCTGAAGCATTTTTACCTGCGTCTAACACATTTATTGAGAAGGATTTACAAATCAATGAGGAAATCGAAAAACTAAGACTGAGTGCAACATCTGCATTGCTTAGCGGAAGACGAGATGTCATCGTGGTGGCAAGTATTAGTTGTATTTACGGCATTGGAAATCCCACTGAATTTCACAAAAGTGTGATCTCCCTCGACAAAGGGATGAAGGTGACTCGGAATGCCTTGTTGCACAAACTTGTAGCGAGTCTGTATAGCAGAACCCAGCTGGAACTTACAAGAGGCACATTCAGGGTGCAGGGAGATACCGTCGATGTTTTTCTTGCGTATGCTGATTACGCTTTGAGAATCTCATTTTGGGGAGATGAAATTGAATCACTACATACAATAGAACCTGAAACAGGACAACGACTTCACGCGTTTGACAAATACTTGGTCTATCCTGCCAATCTATTTGTGAGCAGTCAAGACAATACAGATGAAGCAGTTTGGGCAATACAACAGGATTTGGAAAAACAGAAGAACTATTTCACTGAAAACATGAGGGTTATAGAATCCAAACGCATTGAGGAAAGAACGCTTAATGATTTGGAAATGATTAAGGAATTGGGATACTGCTCCGGAATCGAAAATTATTCGAGATATTTTGACAAGAGAAAACCGGGAGAAAGACCCTTCTGCCTTCTTGATTATTTCGATGATGACTTTCTGCTTGTTGTCGATGAGAGCCACGTCACGCTTCCACAAGTAGGCGCAATGTTTGGAGGAGATCGGTCTCGGAAAACAAACCTGGTGGAGCACGGCTTCCGTTTGCCCTCAGCGTTAGACAACAGACCCTTAACGTCAGAGGAGTTTACGGCCATGTTGAACCAAGCCATATATGTAAGTGCGACACCCGCAGATCTAGAATTACAACGAAGTGAAGGCATCATTGTAGAGCAGGTCATTCGACCAACAGGCCTTCTGGATCCACCGATCGATGTCCGACCGTGCACGAATCAAGTGGACGATTTGGTCGAGGAAATCCGAAAGGTAATTGCTGAAGGAGACAGAGTTCTTGTAACAACACTCACGAAGAGAATGTCCGAAGAACTCACCAAATATTTAGAGCGCATTAACATCGCAACCCGATATATCCATTCAGAAGTGAAGACGCTTGATCGCGTGAGCATCCTTCAGGATTTGAGAGACGGCGTGTTTGATGTTCTCGTGGGCGTCAACCTACTTAGAGAAGGTTTGGATTTACCTGAAGTTGCTTTAGTTGCGATTATGGATGCTGACAAAGAAGGCTTTTTAAGGAGTGTACGGTCCCTTACCCAGACGGCAGGGAGAGCGGCCAGAAACATCAATGGCAGAGTCATTATGTATGCTGACAAGATCACGAAAAGCATGCGCATCACAATTGATGAAACAGCACGACGGAGGGAGAAGCAGGAAAAATTTAATCAGGAAAAAAACATCGTCCCTGAGCAAATCAAAAGATCCACAGGCCCTAAGAATGATTTACTGAAAAACCGTACTGTTCATGTCGCAGCCGAACCTGACCAAAGATTGCTCGCCCCAACCAACGACCCTGTCCTTCTATCCATGTCTAAAGACCAGCTCAACACGATGGCAGACAGAAGGAAAAAGTCAATGAACAAGGCGGCAAAAGAGATGGACTTTATGGAAGCCGCTCGACTCCGAGACGAATACTTTGCAATTATGAATCTTTTGGAAGTTCGGGGATGATTTTAATGGTTCGCTGAGTAGATTGCACGATGGGAAAGTTTATTTATATCTATTTTCTTGTTTGTTTCACCATGTTTGTTAGCTGTAAAACCGAGCAAATAGCTGCTTCTTTGGAAGACCATAGCGAGGAAACAAGAGTCGAGAAAACACAAGAATTAACAAACTCCCCATTCTCTTTTATTGAGGTTGCGATAGAAGGTGACACATTAATTGCACAAGTGCAATATTCAGGTGGGTGCGGAAATCATCAATTTAAAATCAAGAAAAACGGGTTTTTGATGAAAAGCCTGCCCCCTAAGCAACCTATCCTGATCACACATCGTTCAGACAAAGATCCTTGTCGTGCTCTAATTATAGAAGAATTAAAATTTTACATTGGTGATTTCAAAGGAACACCGAGTGGAACGACTGTACTGCTGTTAGAAAATTGGGCCCAACACATTATATATAGTTACTGAACTTGTTTTTTTAAGAAAAATGAATAAAATTTACACTGTCATTGCGATACTGATAAGTATCTCTATTTCCTTTTCTTCTCTCGCCCAAATCAACTACGGCGGAACACCTTCCTTCCTCACGGACCTAGAAGTGCTCTCTGAAAGAAGTGTCGTGACACCCCCAATCAATCGCGCGTCGCTTGCGCAAGCTGATGCAGTGACCGATCAAATCAAGGAGGTTCCTTGGAGGTTTGGCGTAGAGCACGACGTTGCTTATTCGCCTTTAAATGAGGGAGTCTGGACAGTCGAAGGCGCGGAAAATGTATGGCGCCTTTCTGTCAAGTGTCCAGGTGCAACATCTGTTTCGTTGCGTTTCTCAGAATTTGGATTGGAGAAAGGAAGCTACATGTTTATTTGGGCCAAAGAGTCACGTGAATTCTTAGGGAAATTCGACCACCGTAGCCAGAAAGACTGGGGAGGCTTAGCGACAGGTTTGCTCTCAGGATCAGAAGTCATTGTCGAGTTGCATCAGCCATCAGACTGGGGGTTTTCAGCGCCGTTAGAAATAGACCAAATTGTTCACGGATACCGCAGTTTATTGCAACATGCTGAAGAATTATCACACGCAGAAAGAGGACCGTTCGGAAATTCAGGAGCATGCAACATCAACGTCAACTGCCCAGAAGGCGCTACTTGGGCCACTGAATCACGTTCGGTTGCCATTATTGTACAGGGTGGTTACGGCGCATGTACTGGCGCTCTGATTAACAATACGTCTAACGACGGAACACCGTATTTCTTGACTGCAAATCATTGCCTTGGGAGTCCCTCAAACTGGTTGTTTTATTTCAACCATGAAAGTGCGAACTGCACTGGCAATACAGGCCCTGCAAACCAAAGTATAAGTGGCGCATCAACGCTGGTTCAAAATGGCGGGTCTGACTTTGCACTCTTAGAACTCAGCGAAACGCCACCTGCGTCGTTTAACGTACAATATGCAGGGTGGGATGCCACAGGCAACTCGCCGACATCGGCCGTTGGCATCCATCATCCT
>CAJXHE010000042.1 GCA_913051865.1 uncultured Flavobacteriales bacterium | reverse complement strand
TTCGTTTAAAAGGTGCACACCAATACTGAAATTGGTGGCGTGAAATACTGTTCCGCCCGCTTCCTTTAATTCATCGAGTCTTTCATGCCATCCTGTTGTACCTATCACGACGGGTAAATTTGCGGCGATACATTTTAAAGCATTGTCTACGGCATTTTTTGGCGTTGAGCTTTCGAACACGATATCCGCCCCCAAACCTGAAGCCGTCCATTCGTCTCCCTTATTTACGCGTGCAACGACTGTCCACCCATTTTTCTGGGCAACCTCTGCCACAGCGGCCCCTAATTTTCCGTATCCGATGATCGCGACTCTCATTTGTTGTTGATTCGAATGCTTAACCCCACTTGCCATGGTGTGCGATTGTTGTTAGGGGATAATTGTGGAGGGACTACGTTCCAACTTAAATCCTCACTGGCGTCAAAAAACTTCATGTGTGAATCAACGTTGGCATCCACAATTTGAAGGAGATAGACCCCCAAAAATGCGAGGTAAGATAAATCGCGATTTCTTCGATAAACATAAGCGCCATTTTCGAGGTCTGATAAAATGTATGGTGCGCCATTTGAATCTGTCAAGGTACTGTTCGTGGTGGGGTCGTCATCTAATTCATATCCCCAATTTTCGAGAAAGAGATTCATTTGCTTGGTGTTCTCTTGGATAAACCATCCGCTCGTCACAAGGCCTCCAAGTACTAAAGGCACTTTCCAACTCTTTTTATTGATAACCTGGCCGGATCCTGGAAGTACTGCAGCCCATTTGGTCGTCTTTCTTACGCGTAGTTGTTCTTCAGTTAATACATCTATTTCCTGAGTATAAATTGATGTTTCAAGAAGAGATAATGCACCCAGAGACATCACGCATAGATATTTTGCTATTGTCTGCATCTGTCGTGCTTGCGTGCTTGAATTATTTGCTCAGTTTGTCGAGCAATGCCTGCAATTCATTCATGTCCTTGTAATGCAACTCTATTCTGCCTGAAGTCCCTAGTGTGGGCTTGATTTTTGTTCCATTCCCGAACTTTAACTTTAAGATGCTCTGAGCTTGCTCTTCGTCGGGGTTTTGTCTCCGCTTGTGAGTGGGCTCTTGAATCATTTTTTTACGCCCGCCATCTTTTTTGCAGAGCGTCTCAGTTTGTCTCACACTGAACTTCTGGGTGATTGCAAGATTCATAATGAGAATCTGTCGTTCTGGATCGTTTGTGATTGAGAGCAGTGCCTTGGCATGCCCTTGTGAAAGCGTCCGTTTTGCAAGTTCTATTTTGATTTCTTCTGGCAAATCCAAAAGACGTAATGAATTTGTGATAGAGACTCTGGCTTTGCCCACGAGTAAAGATATCTGCGCGTGCGTTAAACGACACTCATCAATGAGTCTTTGATAAGATGTTGCAATTTCAATAGGGTGGAGGTCCTGTCGTTGGACGTTTTCAACCAGTGCCATCTCCAACAGTTGCACATCATCTGCTTCGCGGATATAAGCAGGTATTTCTTCTAGTCCTGCAGCTTGACCCGCTCTAAAGCGTCGTTCTCCAGCGATTATTTGGTATTTGAGAGCGCTAATTTTCCGAACGGTGATGGGTTGAATAATGCCAAGTTCTCGGATGCTGTTTTCTAACTTCTTTAGTGAGCTGTTTTCGAATGATTCTCTTGGTTGCTTTACATTCCTCACAATGTTTCCAATCGGTATCATTGCTATTTTCCCAGCCATTTGGCCTATGAAACGAGGTTTTTTATCGACTTCTTTGTTGCCAAATGCCTTGGAAGCGATTCCGTTTCCAGATAAGATTTGGGTCTTGATATTTTCTTTCTCGAAGTCCTTCGTTTCAAGTTCATTTTTGTCGATATCACGAATGATATCTGAAATCTTGGATGTGCGATTTGAATTCACATTGTTAAAGTCTGGCATATCTCCCAGTCCCTTTCCTAAACCCCTTCCGATGTTGACTTTTTTTGACATAGTGATTAGCCCACAAGGTCTTTGAGAAACTTTTCGTCATCTCGAAGTTTTGTCATTTCATTACGCTGAAGGATTTCCCTTGCAAGGTTTAGATAATTGACTGACCCTTTACAACTTGCGTCGTGTATGATGATGGATTCGCCATAGCTCGGGGCCTCTCCAAGTCTGGTATTTCTGTGTATGACAGTGTTTAATACAAGGTCCTCAAAATGAATCCGTACTTCTTCAACGACTTGATTCGCTAGTCGCAGGCGCGTGTCATACATCGTTAATAGGATGCCCTCTACTTCGAGGCGAGGGTTGAGTTGGGTTTGTACTATTTTAATTGTATTAAGTAGCTTGCCTAAACCCTCCAATGCAAAATACTCACATTGCACAGGAATCATCACTGAGTCCGCAGCAGTTAGTGCATTAAGAGTGACAAGTCCCAAGCTTGGTGAACAGTCTATGACAATAAAATCATAGTTGTCCCTAATATCCTCGAGTGCGTGGTAAAGTTTTCTTTCACGCTGCTTCTGGTCTACAAGATCAATCTCTGCACCGATAAGGTCCAGATTCGCAGGCAATATATCTAGGTTTGGTGAAGTCGAAGACTGTATGCAGTCTTCGATGTTAGCTTTGCCTAGCATGACTTCGTAGGTTCCGTTTTCAACCGTGTGAGGATCTAAACCTACACCACTTGTTGCATTTGCTTGGGGGTCTGAATCTACAAGTAAGGTTTTGTATTCAAGTACACCTAAGCATGCTCCTAAGTTTATCGCAGTTGTTGTTTTTCCAACTCCTCCTTTTTGATTTGCGATTGCAATAATTTTTCCCATCAGAATATATTTTAAGCGTAATTGAGGCTTACGCTAAGATATTATTAGATCGGGTGTAATCCAGATAAAGTTGTACACACAAAAGCTTATGCCTATATAGGTTTAAGCCCTATTTTAGTGAAGAAGATGTGGAAAAAGTCAGGACGTAAAAGGCGCCCTTGTGTATTGTGCGGTTGTTTTATAAATCCTCGAAATTAACGTCGTCTTCAGAAGTGTCAGTCGTTTCGTTCGCTGAATCGTTCGTTTCCTGAGCCATAGAATCACTAGAAACGGAGTCATCACTTGCGGGTGACGCATCAGACCCTTCCTCCTTTTGAGCTTCTGAATCGTTTGCCTTTCTCTCGGCAATAGGATCACGGAATTCTCCAGTCGTCATTAATTCTTTAATCTTGTCTGTTGCGTCAATAAAGCCGTCTTCAAACTTTTCAAAATCCTCTCTGTATAAGAACAGTTTGTGCTTTGAGTAATTTACATTACCATTGTTGTCGAAGTTTCTCTTGCTCTCTGTGATCGTCATGTAGAGATCTTTCCCTCTTGTTTCTTTGACATCGAAGAAATAAGTGCGCTTCCCAGCCCTTACTCTAACTGAATATAACTCTTCTCTATCTCTATTGTCGTTGTTATTTTCTGACATCTTACTCTCTCAGTTTAGTATTCAATGTGGTTTTTCAATTCCACAAGTTAAGTATAAAGTTATCTTGTTAGATAAACTGATCCACTTTTCGTTCTTGGATATCCTATTTGATCTACCCATACTGCCTCCCAGAGGTATAGTCCATTTGGACAAAAGTGATTGCCCTCAGCTCCTTTTTCACCTTGCCAAGGCACAGAAGGGTCAGTGGTTTGCCAAACGAGTTCACCCCATCTGTTGACGATATTAACGCGATATGCGCTAACTCCAAGGACGACAGGGAGCCAAACATCATTTAAGCCATCACCATCAGGTGTGAATGCTGTGGGCGCATAAAAGACTGAGCCGCTAATACTAACTTCTCCAATAGCTGTATTCGAACATCCCGCCTCATTGATGACGGTTAACGTTATGTTATAAATGCCACCATCGCTGTAGGTATATTCTCCGTCACAACCTTGTAGGCTTCCTCCATCACCGAAATTGTAGAAGCAATCAACCGCTTGGTCACCTAAATAATCGACCGTAATTACAGGGTCCAAGATGTCAACTACGTTAGGCTCGACATCGAATGCTGCAAATGGAATAGGGTACGTTTGCACCAAGTCCACTTCGAGCATGTCGAGATTTCGAGCACAATAGCCTCCTGTGGTCATTTCGAGTAGCACGGGGAAGTTTCCAGAATATAAATACAGATGAACTGGGTTTACAGCGTTAGAGGTTGTTCCGTCACCAAAATGCCACAGATAAGATGTCGCTGTTGAGGTTGAGCTCAGATTTGTATAAGATACCTGATGTGGAGGACATCCCAAAAGAGGTCCTGCTGAGAAGTCTATTGTAGGGTCTGGTATTGCTTCCACTTGAGATGAGAATGACTGTTGGCAGCCATCAAGTCCTGGGACTTCTGCCGTCAAAGTGACCTCATAGACGCCAGGCTCGGCATACACAAGGTTAGAGATGTTTGTTTCTGACACTTGGGCGCTCACAGTTGTGCCCCCAAAATCCCAGCTGTAGACTGTGTTTACATCAATGGATGCGGTTCCTGTCAGAGAGAAATTGTGTGTTGAGAAGCAATTGGGGTCTGGCACGTCGAAAACAGGTTCTAACAAATAATATATATCCACATTTGCTGTTGCAATAGTTGGGCAAGTGAAGGGAGCATATGCTGTCAGGGTGACGGTGTAGGATCCTGAATCTGCGTATGTGAATTCGGGCTCGATGTCAGTCGATGAGTCTCCGCCAAAAGGTGAGCCGAAATCCCAAAGATAAGTCTCTGCATTAATTGAGTTGTTTTCAAATGAGAAAGTGAGACCTTGGCAAAAACCAGTTTGGTCTTCTATCGAGGCGTTGGGTTCAGGTGGGGCAACCCATTCAAATTCTGCTTCTGCCGTACATCCATTATTGTTAACGGTCAAAGAGATGTCCCATGTGTCCGAATTTCCGAAGTCAATTCCCTCTGGTGAAACGATGTCTGCAGATGTTGGGCTTCCGCCATTAAAATCCCAAAAGTAGGTTGCCTCAGGACTCATTGTGCCATTGACATTGAAATCGAAAGTTTCAGTATCGGTAATGCAATTAAAATCTAGGATTTCGATGACAGGGTCAAGAGGCATAAAGACATCAAATATTTGTGATGAAGTATCTGCACACGGCCAATCTGGATTTACAATCAATGTGACCTCGTATGTTCCTACATCGGGATATGTAAACTCAGGCTCAAATTCTGTACTTACATCTGTGTTCGTACCATCGATTCCAAAGTCCCAAAGAAAATCTTCTCCGTTAATGGATTCATTCACAAATTGAATTGTTTCACCAATACATAGCTGTTCAGGTTGCTGAGGTGTGACGGAAGCGAAGATATTTGGGTCACATAACGTGACATTAAACTGAAAATCACGCACGACTTTCCCCAAACTTATTCCATCACGAAATTCTTCCACACAAATTCCCATCGCGTATTGTCCAGGGATATTGGGTGTACCAGTGATGAATCCGGTTACAGGGTCGATAGAGAAAGCCGGATCAGAAGCGATGGGGTAGGCGGCAGAATATGTTGCATTGTATGGAATTGGCGTATATGGAGGGTTCGATGGAGGGTTTGGGACCGGGCTATCAAAGCCACCTCCACCACCGTTCGGACCACCTCCATCAAAAGGTGCACATAAAGAATACACGAGCTCATCACCATTAGGATCAATTGCTGCGTGGTCAAAAAAGAATTCAAAATTTGCACAAAGCGCAACGGGAGGAAATGATTGGAAAACAGGAGAGCTGTTGCTTGTTGTTGTTTCAGAAGTTCCAGGGATGTGAATTGTTGCTGTCATTCCTGGGTTGTCAGTTCCTCCTGCATTTGCGAGGTTGCTGATGGAAGGGTTTCTGCAACATCTTTGCCATGCGATATCATATCCCCCGAAATTGCTACCCAGCATTAATGTCGTTGTATAAGTCGCTTCTTCAACGCACAATTCTGGTGGCGGAGTTCCGCACGGATTGGTCAAAATAACAGGCACGTCCAGTACTGTTCCGAAATTGAGAAAAACATCATCAATTTGTTGAAGTTGATTTGTTGCAGATTCAAAAATGCCAAGGAATATAATGTCGTCAAAATCTGTTCCTTGTGTGTTCGCAGGTCCACATTCTCGATAGACCTTTAATGTGACGAGGTAGTTTCCTCCACCCAAGTCTTCATAGAACATTTCTGAGCCAATGAGGTGTGTGGCGCCAAGTTCAAATGACAGGGTAATTAAAAAAAACCCTGTTATTATCTTATAGATTGAATTCACACTATAAAGGTAAGCGTTTTTGTATCTTCACGCCGTGGAAAAAAAGGAAGAAAAGGCAATCGTTCCATTTGTGGATCTCAATTTGCACCCGAATATTGAAGAAGGTTTAAACGCCATGGGTTTCGAAAACGCGACACCCATTCAAGCAGAAGCGATCCCTCATGTTTTAAATAACAAGGATGTCTTAGGTATTGCACAAACAGGAACTGGTAAAACAGCTGCGTTTCTTCTGCCTACGATGGATGTCATCTTGGATACGCCAGACAATGGAAAGGTAAAAGCGTTAATTGTTGTTCCTACAAGAGAGCTGGCGATGCAAATCGATCAGGCTGCTGAAGGGTTTGGGTACTATACTGGCGTGACAAGCTTGGCCATCTATGGCGGAGGCAGTGGCAAAGATTTTGCGAGAGAAACTAAGGCGCTTAAAAAAGGCGCTGATATTGTGATTGTAACTCCTGGTAGAATGTTGTCTCACCTGACACTTGGGTATGTAGATCTCACTGAACTTGAAGTGTTAATCCTAGATGAGGCAGATCGAATGCTTGACATGGGATTTCACCAAGATATCATGCGTATCTCATCGCATTGTCGCAAAGGGCGACAAACGCTTCTTTTCAGTGCAACGATGCCTGAAAAAATGCGTGGTTTGGCCCATGAGTTGTTGCAGGATCCTGTAACAGTTCAATTGGCTTTGTCAAAGCCTGCTGCAAATGTGAAGCAGAGCGCCTATGTCGTGTTTGAGCATCAAAAAGACGATGTTTTGGTAGACCTGCTAAAGAAACTGAAAGTCAAATCAGGTATCATCTTTACTTCCAGAAAAAGAACAGTCAACCAAGTTGTTGCTGCTTTAAGAAAAGCGGGACTCAAGTGTGGTAAGATTTCTTCAGATCTAAAGCAAGAAGAGCGGGAGGAAGTTATGCTGGGTTTTCGCCAAAAGAAAATACCTCTTCTCGTAGCTACTGATGTGGTTTCACGTGGCATTGATATTGACAGTATTGAACTTGTCGTTAACTACGATGTTCCACCAAACGAAGAAGATTACGTTCATCGAATCGGTCGTACTGCGAGAGCTGAACGAAAGGGCGAAGCGTTTACTTTAATTACGCCTGATGACATGCGTCGTTTTGGGAATATTGAGAAACTTATTGAACGTACGGTGGATAAGCTCCCTCTACCTTCTAGGGTAGGACCTGGTCCAGATTACAACCCCAACTTTAGTGGTGGGAGAGGTGGCGGTGGCGGCCGAGGAAAGCCAGGCGGTGGTGGCCGAGGAAAACCAGGCGGCGGTGGCGGATATAAAGGAAATAACAGAGATTCGGGACCGAGACATCAATCTAATGGTGGCAGAAGCAATCAAAACAAAGGACGTGGCGGAGCAAGTAGCGACGGAAGTAGTGGGTCTGGAGGTCGTAGGATGAAGGGGAGCAGCAATAGAAAGTAAATATTCCTTGATTGGTCCTTCCTAGGGTGATAATTGTCTGCTAACGGTTAACGTTTACTGAGGTAGCAGAAATAGTGAAATTCGAGACGCCTTTTTTCTTCATCCTCATTGCTAAATCTTAGACGAGCTGGACTGAATTAGGTTTAATTCATGTCTCTCTTTCTTTTTTTCAAGAAATAGAACAGTGTGGCGCCTCCAATGAACATGAGTACTGCAATAAGTTCAGCTTGAGTCATGGTAATTCCAAGGAAATCAAAGGTTGTGTTCACTCTGATTTTTTCAATAAAGAAACGCTCTACTCCGTTGAGCATTAAATATGTAGCGAAAAGAAGTCCAGCTGTTGAGAATCTTTTCCGTAGCTTCCAGAGGACTGCAAATAGAATGACCGCCATCGTTGTTTCATACAAGGAAGTAGGGTAAACGCCTGTGGGCAGACACGTTCCATACCCTGGATAAATTGCCCAAGGGTCTGATTCTGAAATAAAACGACCTACGCCGTTGACATTGTTTGGAAAGTTGTAACTCCACGTCCATTCTGGCAACCAGCTTAACCAATTAGGTTGAGGATGTGTGTTGGGTATTCCCCAATCGCCATCTCCCGAAATCTGACATCCCATACGACCTATTCCATATCCCAACATAAGAGCAGGTGATGCGGTGTCGGCAACGTTTAAGAATTTTATACCATGGTATCTTGAGTATAAATATACACTTACACCACCGACAATAAGCCCACCATATATTGTAAGCCCACCTATAAATGCATTCAAGCTGGGTTCTTGAAAGAATGCCATAAATTGATCGGGGTATTCTATCAAGTGAAAAAGCTTTGCGCCTAGAATACCGCCTACAGCAGCTACAGTAAGGATTCCGCCAACATGTTCATAGGGGGGCATTTCTGTGGTCACAGTTTTGGGGGTAGGAAGTGTGCTTTTTCGACCTTCATACCATCTCCATCCACCGAGTAAAACAGCCAATCCCAAACCCATCCAGACACTGCCTTCTGAGGAAAAAAGATGTGCCTGAGGGAGAGAGCTTCCATCAAAAAGTGTCCCCGCATTAATTGCGAGGTATAGGAATTTCCAGCCGAAAATGAAGCCAATAAATGCCTGACTTATAATTTCAAACGGTGTGGCGGGCTTACCGATGATGTTTTGAGATGTGGTGGGACTGAATGCGCCAGATTCAGTAAGCCTAATGAATTCGTTTTTTAGGATAAAGCTAGCTGAAATGAAAGCCATTGCAACAAAAAAACCAAAGCTGTTCACAAGCTTCAGGAAGGGCCAGTCTAGACCAAGTAAGTCTTGAAATGCAAAGTATAGATTTGGATACATGTTTAAATGCTATTCTGTGGGGTTCCAGTGACAAAACCATCAGGATTAATTTTTTCCAATCTCAAGTCTGCGGTAAAGTTACCATCAATGGTTTTTGAATCAACGGAAACGCGAACATATTCAGGAGTATATCCAAACTTAACGCCATCAACTTCTGACGATTCAATCAGTACTGAGCGGGTCTGTCCGAGAAAGCTTTCGTAATGGGCGCGTTGCTTTTTTAAGCTTAAAATACGCAGTTGCTTGTTTCGGGATTGTCTAATGTTTGTGGGGACGACATCATCAATTCTTAATGCTGTCGTTTTTGGCCGCTCACTGTAAGTGAATACATGCAAATAGCTAACGTCTAATGAGTTAACGAAGTCATAAGTTTCTTGAAATAAATTGTCATTTTCCCCGGGAAATCCCACAATGACATCCACACCTATGCCTGCATTGGGCATCTTCTTCCTGATGTATTCGACCCTTTCTCTGTAGAGCTTTGTTCTGTATCTCCGTCTCATCGTTGAAAGGATGTCGTCAGATCCAGATTGAAGAGGGATGTGAAAATGTGGCATAAATTTTTTAGAGGAAGCCACAAAGTCAATGATGTCTTCATCGAGTAGATTTGGCTCAATACTGGAAATCCTGTACCTCTCAATTTCCTCAATTTTGTCAAGCTGTATGATTAATTGTAAAAGGGTTTCTCCATTTGCTTTTCCAAAGTCACCAATATTGACGCCGGTCAGTACGATTTCTTTTGCACCTTGTTTCGCGGCCTCCCTTGCTTGCGCTAAGGTTTGTTCTATTGTGCCTGAACGCGAACGCCCTCTGGCCAACGGAATGGTACAAAATGCACAGAAGTAATCACATCCGTCCTGAACCTTTAAAAAGGTTCGTGTTCTGTCTCCGCTGGAAAATCCTGGAATAAAATTTCGGACTTCTTTAATTTCTCCCGCGAGGATTTCTGCACCTGTTTCATCATCTCCATGGACTCTTTTTGATAAATCATCAAGCATGGAGGCCAGGTTGAATTTTTCATTTGCACCAAGGACCAAATCTACGCCCTCAATATTTGCAATTTCTTGAGGTTTTAGTTGTGCGTAACATCCAATGACAACAATGTATGCTTGTGGATTAGATTTAAGTGCCCTTCTGACAATGTTTCTGCATTTTGCATCTGCATTGTCAGTAACACTGCATGTATTTATCACCACGACATCTGGATTCTCACCAATATTTACCCTTGCAAAACCATTTTCAGAAAGCTGTCTAGCAACAGTTGAAGTTTCACTAAAATTAAGTTTACAACCCAATGTATGATATGCTGCTGTCCCTCCTGAAATCATTTCGCGAATTTAATTACAATATCTTTTATTATTGATGATAATTTATTGATTAACTTGCAGAACCTGTTTCCTAAATTGAATTTAAACTGTCATGCGTAAACTCCTGTCAATCAGCTTCCTTGCTGTAATCATCTTAAATCCCTCTTATTTTATTGCCCAATCTTTCCAAAACGGATCTGCGCTTTTACCTTCTGAATATCACAGTGGAGGTTGTGTTGGGTTCGCAGATATGGATGGTGATGGATTTGATGATGTCATCGTGCTCGATGAAAGCAAAGAACTCCACGTCCTTTATCAAGGACCTGACGGTTCGTTCACTGATGTTGACTATGGCTCAGTGAGCGGTAGCAGTCAATGGGGGATGTGTGTTGCTGATTTTGACAACGATGGACACAAAGATGTGTTTTCGGGTGGAAGTTATGACGGTGTGCATGTTCAGCACATTACTGCTTTAGGAGAGAGTAACACCATGTCCCTAGAAAATGGATCATTGTATATGCAAGCTTGCAACTGGGCAGATATTAACAACGATGGTTTCCTCGACGTTTTCGGTTGTCATGATGATGGATTAAGTCGCTTGTGGATAGGTTCAGAAGGGGGTGCATTAACGCCGGCGCCATCTTTAATGCCACTAGATGATTATTTGTTGGCGGATTATGAAGGAGGGAGCGATCACTCGGGCAATTACGGATCTGTTTTTTCTGATTTTGACAACGATGGTGACATTGATCTCTTCATCGCAAAGTGTCGTCAGTTTGTGAGTGACCCAAACGATCCCCGTAGAATCAATCAACTTTGGGTCAACGATGGGAATGGAAATTTCACTGAGGAAGCAAATGAAAGAGGTCTTGTGTTCTATGAGCAAAGCTGGACTGTCGATTTTGCAGATACAGATAACGATGGTGATCTTGATTGTCTGATCACAAATCACAGTACCACACTCTTTCTTTTTGAAAATGACGGATTGGGATATTTCACCAATATAACAGAAGGAAGTGGCCTACAAATTGAGGGATTCTTTCTTCAAGCAAAGATGGAAGATTTTGACAATGATGGATATGTTGATCTAGTGTACGCTGGAGGAACACATAGTTTTTTACATAACAATGGAGACAACACATTTACTGAAATTCCGGGAACTTTCCCTGGTGATGACACCATGCACAGTTTTGCTTTTGGTGATGTGAATAGAGATGGGGCAGTAGATTTATACGCGAGTTATGGGGATGGGTACGTAAGCCCTGATTCAGATCACGAAGATATTTTATGGGTGAATGAAGGCAATGACAACAACTGGATCACATTTGAATTGGAAGGTTTTCAATCAAACCAAGATGCAGTAGGAGCGAAGGTTGTCATCACAGGTAATTTCGGCACACAAATCCGTGAAGTACGCGCAGGCGAGAGTTATGGAATCACGTGTACCTTGTCTTGTCACTTTGGCCTTGGAACAGATGAAGCAGTTGAAACAGCAACGGTCAAATGGCCCAGCGGTTTAGAAACCATCATCGACAACCCTGCGATCAATCAATATCACACGATTAACGAGGCGCCTTGTTTGGTTGATGTTTCCATTGAATCTTCTTCATACGGTTTTTGTCCAGGGGAGTCTGTTGTCATTACTGCTCCTGAAGGGTTTGAAACGTACCAATGGTCAAACGGTGATACAGGTGTGAATTCTATCACGGTATCAAATGGAGGCAATTACAGTATTTTGGTAACAAACGCTGAAGGGTGTGCAGGTTCTTCAAATGTTCTTTCTGTCGTTGAAGTGATCGGCGAGCAACCAACAATTGAAATCTCTGGAAGTCTCAATCTATGTGATGGAGGTGCCATTGAGATGTCTGCAAGTAATGCAGAGTCGTGGCTGTGGTCTTCAGGCGAAGTCACTCAGTCAATCTCCGTGACAACTGAGGGAACTTATTCAGTGTCAACCGTAGATATCTGTTCTAACGCATCTATTTCAGAATCATACAATGTCTCCCTGTTTGATTCTCCAGTAGGGCCTCCAACGCTCACTGCCTCTGCTTCAGAGTTAGAATCTCCAGCTACAGTTACCCTTGAGGCGACAGGCGGCGAAAACATTCAGTGGTTTGATGCAGAGATCGAAGGTAACCTTCTTTATTCAGGTAACGTTTACGAAACAGATGTTTTGGAAGCGTCAACAACATTTTGGGCATCGGCATCTTATATCACTACAGGAGACATCGGTGTAGGAGGGGAGTTGACGAATCAGCTCACAGGACAATATCATTCCAACAGCAACCGCTGGTTAGAATTTGACGCGTATGAAAACCTTCTTCTTAGTCGTGTGACTGTTTTTGCAAACGGTTCTTTCGACCGCACATTTGAACTTATTGATGAATCGAATACGGTGCTTGCTTCAACAACTGTTTTTGTTGAAGATGGTGAATTCGAAGTCACGCTTAATTTCGAAGTTCCTGCTGGGAATGGTTACGGATTAAGATCAACAAGTGATGATCCTCAGCTTTGGCGTGAAGGTACTGATTCAGACTTATCATATCCCTACGCGTTAGGTGATTTGGCATCCATCACGAATTCTACTGCTGGACCAGAATTCAATTATTACTACTTCTTTTACAACTGGCAAGTTGAACCACTTCCAATCTCTTGTGAATCTGACCGTGTTTCTCTGACAATTTCTGTTTTAGGTCTTGAGGAGTTGCTTTCTGCGGATGCCTTTTTGCCTGTAGTTAGCCCAAATCCTGTATTGTCGTCTGGTTCGGTGTCAATATCTAATTTCCCTTCTTTCCCTTGTAAAGTTGTGATGACAGATACACAGGGCAGATTGGTGTACTCAGGAGATTCAAAAGACATCAACCTTATAGATGTTCAGGCTGGTTCATATGTCCTGTCAGTGATCCGTAAATCAAATCATTTAACGCTTGGTACATCTCGTTTAATCGTGCAATAATTCTCTCCTCTTGGTAAAGAACTTTGTCGCTTTTTTAACGCGTTTTATTCCTCGTACGCTTCTTCAAAGGGTCGCTCATTTGGGTTTGCAATCAATAAGTTGGTTGTATTCAGGTTCAATACTTGAAGATCCAATAGATGGAAGACGCTATCACAAGATGCTTCCTTATGGACGTGTGCGCCCCAGGCCAAATGCGCTTGCACCTCACAGTCTTTCGCTGGAGCGGCATCGTGCATTGTGGATTTACTTTAAAGAGTTTTCTAATTTCTTTGAGAAGCCTGCTCGGATGTTACATATGGCGCCAGAATATTGCTTTATTAAGCGCTTTCGTGCACTTTCTAACCTTGATTATGTAACGGGTGACCTAGATTCACCCTGGGCTGATCATCATTTTGATGTTCATTCTATACCATTCGAGGATGCATCTTTCGACTTTGTTATGGCAAATCACCTCATGGAACATGTCGACAACGACAGAACCGTATTAAATGAATTTTATAGAGTGCTTAAGCCTGGTGGATGGGGGATCTTACAAGTCCCTATAGATTGGACAAATCCAAAAACAGAAGAAGATCGTTCTATCACTGACCCCTCTGAATTAGAACGTCTTTATTGGCAACGCGATCACCTTAGGCTTTATGGTTATGAAGACTACCCCTCTAGACTCAAGCAAGCAGGGTTCTCTGTGGAAATAGTGGATATGCAAGCGCTTTTAGGTCTCGAACGTTACAATAGGTACGCTTTAGGTGGTGAAAGGTGGATTTTTGTTGTCCGTAAATAGCAATTCTAATAAAGCACTAGACTTCCTCAATCTGTACATTGTCAAGATCTTCAATGTTTTCTGTAAATGCAGCTGAGTCTCTTAACCTCACTGTCGCTTCTAAAGTACATGTGATGTGGAAATCAGTTTTTTCAGGACTTATGCCAGCCCGCTTGAGGAGACTCATGACATCACCCATTTTCGCATAAGGAAACTTAATCACATATCTTTTAGTTCTCTTCTTTTCTATAATTGTACCTTCCTCAACTGCATATGCAGCTGCGGTTCTGTAGGCATCAATTAATCCGCCTACACCCAGTTTAGTGCCCCCGAAATATCGAACGACGACAATAAGTACGTTTGTGATGCAATTTGATTTAAGGACACCTAGAATAGGAGGTCCGGCGGTGTTTGATGGCTCGCCATCGTCGTTTGTTCTATATCTAGAGGCATCGTGACCCAAGCGCCAAGCGTAGCAATGATGACGGGCAGAATGATGCTCTAGCTTAATGACTTCAAGGCAGCTTTTAATCTCCGTTTCAGATGAGACCGGAAAAGCATAACTGAAATGTTTTGAGCCTTTTACTTTGTAAAGGCCTTCCGACCGTTTGGCAAGGGTTAAATAAGTGTCATCATCTTGAGACATGATCACAAATTATCCTTCGAAACAAATAGAGAAAATATATGATCGTGTTCGCAATCCCTCCAATGGATTAGCGTAGTCGCTGTCATCAGGAATGAGAACATTAATTAACCCGATTTCTGTTTTAAGTTCTATCGCAAATTTAAAGTAAGGAAGAAATATGTCGATGCCACCCCCCATATCTAATGATATGTTAGGTGCTTGAATTCTGAGAATATCGTCGTCCTGTAACTGTTGATTAACTTCTTCTTGAGATTGCATGTCTCGGCTGTATTTCACACCGACTAAAGCATATGCTGCAAAATTAGTGATTCGATCCGTTCGTATTTTCAGAAGTATGGGTACGTCAAGGTTGACGGACTCTGTGCGACGAAGGATTTGATTTATTCCTCCTGAACTTTGTGAGAATGAGTAGGCTAACCCTCGATCTTGAAAGCTGAGCCCTGGTGTGAAACGTAGTCTCAGATGTCTATTAATTGTCAAAGAGGCAAGTAAAGCGAGGTTAAAACCACCCTGAGGGGAGTTTTCTATTCCATAAAGTCCAGTGCTAAATGCTGTGTCCTGCTTTAGGTCAAATCTGAAATCTGATTTGTTGCCAGACAGGATGAAGCCAAAATGATAACGTTTATGGTCGAATGAAGCGAGGTTCTTTCTGCCACCTTGAGCAAATGACGGTAATGCCATTAAGCCCAACACAATCCATATGACTAATTTCTGTCCCATTTTTTAAATACAGTTACTTTAACGAGGATTTTCAGATGTTTGTTGCATTCCCCAAACTTTTGTCCAAAGTAAGCTCGCGATAAACGATATGAAAATCCCTACAACCAAGTAAACCATGAGTGTTAGTGAGATCTGCGCTTTAGGTGAATAAAATATATCTGCAGCTTCATGCTGAGATGTCACCCAATCTGAGAGTGTCAAATCACTTCCAAGATTGTTTTTATTTTTTTCTTCTTGGAAATCAGCTTCTGATTCGAAGTGAGTGGAGATTGACACCTTCAGCGTCTCTAATCTTGCGTGTGTTGCCTGTTTAACGATAACATGATGCCAGACACCTACTGTCAAAGTTGCTCCAAGGGCATACGTTATAACACTTTTTGCGATGTGCTTAAATCCTACGAGAAACCCTGGTGTATTCTCCATAGATCTTATGCCACTTGCTGTTGCGAGAATTGCAAGTGTTACAAGCGCAGTGCCATGATATAGAAATCCGTATTTAAAAGCGTTTTCAAATGAAATATTTCCCAGCAGGAGGTACTTCAGGATAATCCATCCTAACAAAGTTAAAAATATAATAAGAAAATTGTTTCTCACTTTTAATCCTAACCGTTCATTGAATTGAGAAACTCTTCATTTGTTTTAGACGATTCAATGCGTCCTTTCACAAATTCCATTGCTTCTACTGGATTCATATCTGCAAGGTGCTTTCTTAAAATCCAAATACGTTGAAGTGCTTCTTTATCTAAAAGTAGATCTTCTCTTCTTGTTCCTGAAGATTGAATGTCAATGGCTGGGTAAATTCTACGGTTTGCAATTTTCCGATCGAGCATAAGCTCCATGTTTCCGGTACCCTTAAACTCTTCAAAGATCACTTCATCCATTTTTGACCCTGTATCCACTAGGGCAGTAGCAATAATAGATAGTGACCCTCCATTTTCAATGTTACGAGCTGCACCAAAGAATCGTTTTGGCTTCTGCAATGCGTTTGCTTCAACACCACCAGATAGGATTTTTCCTGAAGAAGGACTCACTGTATTATAGGCACGAGCAAGTCTTGTAATAGAGTCTAGCAAAATGCAGACATCATGTCCGCACTCTACCATTCTCTTTGCTTTTTCTAAAACGAGATTCGCAATGCGTACATGTCGGTCTGCGGGCTCGTCGAAAGTGGATGCAATGACTTCCCCGTTGACACTACGCTTCATGTCAGTAACTTCCTCCGGTCGCTCATCGATAAGTAAAATGATGAGGTAAACTTCAGGGTGATTAATAGAAATAGCGTTTGCAAGATCTTTCAGTAATGTTGTTTTACCTGTCTTTGGCTGAGAGACAATCATACCTCTTTGTCCTTTACCTATGGGAGAGAACAGGTCCATTAAACGCATTGATGTACCACCGCGTGCAGTACTTAAATTAAATTTTTCTTGTGGAAAAAGAGGCGTGAGGTATTTAAATGGAACGCGATCTCGAATCCATTCTAAAGATCTGCCATTTACAGATTTAACGCTGATAAGGGGGTAAAATTTCTCCCCCTTACGCGGAGGTCGAATGCCTGCAACAACTGTATCTCCATTCTGAATAGAGAATTGTTTCATCTGTTTTGAGGAGACGTATACATCGTCTGGTGAATTGAGATAATTATAATCTGCTGACCTTAAGATCGTGTGGCCTTCAGGTTGTACCTCCAGCACCCCTTCAATTTCTATAAGATTGTCAAAGTTATATCCGTGCTCCTCTGGTTCTGAAAGAAACTTGTCTTGTTTGGGCCTATTTCGGCTGTGATTGGGGTTATTGCGATTTGCGTTGCGATCGTTGCGCATTTGACGCTCGTCTCTATCGTCACGCTTGTTGTCACGTCTGTCGTCACGTCTGTTGTCAGGTTTGTCGTCACGTCTGTTGTCAGGTTTGTCGTCACGTCTGTTGTCAGGTTTGTCGTC
>CAJXHE010000041.1 GCA_913051865.1 uncultured Flavobacteriales bacterium | reverse complement strand
CTGTCGCAGAAGCGTCGTCCATCGGATGGTCAGCTGAACACTCAGCGGTGTAATCAGATGGGAGTGTAAGCTCAGGAGAAGTTGTATCAATAACAGTAATGACTTGATTAAAGTTTGTTGTAGAACCAGTGCAGTTTGTTATTCCTAGAACGCGAGTGATTGTGTAATCACCTGCGCAAAGTCCAGAAGTTATGATCTCTGAAAGCAATGAAACAGAAATATCAGACGGATCACAACCTATTGCATCAACAGTATAAACATCAAAGTCATCGGCAGTCGAGATAGAAAGGTCGTCAGAACATTCAAGAGTGAGTTCAGATGGACCGTCCACAATGATCGGACAGCTATATGAACCAAGAGGGGCTTGGTTAAATGTAAAGTCGATACGATCATCGTTGATTTGGTCTCCATCAGGGAAGACTTGAACACGGAAGGAACCACTAATTTCACCATCAGTAGTTAGCTGAGTTAACAAGACGCGATTGTCAGAACCACTTATGCCATTCAAAGAGTTCGGGGGTATAATGTACCATCCACTTCCGATGCCATCACTTACTGTAAAGCTGTTTCCTAATTCAAAGTCATTGATCCAATCTCCTGGCATGAGGCTAATGTTTCCATCAACATCATCGACAGAACTTGTCGCACCAACAGTCACCCATGAATCGTAAGCCACATCAGGAGCAACAACAATCATTCCTGGGGTTATCGAAGTTGCAACAGAAGAACCAAATACACTTTGGTAAAAAGATGTTGTCGTTGCAAGAGATAACGGGAAATCGTCATTCCCAGAAACAGACGTAATGACGTCAGTTGTATTGGGTGTCGTAATGTAAACGCGGTAAGTAGACTGGCCAGCTAAAGAGCCAGAAACGTGCGTTGTTACTAACTCTAGCTCAATTCCATATCCTGAAGTTGAAGAAGTGAACGTTGGCGCAGGACAGTTACAGTAATCACATGAGCCATCGTTCACGAGAGCCGTAGAATCATAATTACAAGCAGCTGCATCCATACAGCCGATTTCATTAATGTCACACTCGCTATTGTTGTTTGTATCGAGACATACACCATCACAATCATACCACGGTTCAGCATATGTACAAGAACCATCGTCATACACAGCATTTGCATCATAGTTACAACCTACTACATCAGTACAACCACATGGGTTAGTACCACAAGAACAGTAATCACATGAATTATCCTCTGTATTTGCATCAGCTGAATAATTACAAGCAACCGTATCTGTACACCCTTCAATGACAAATGTTGATATGATGTACTGAACATAAGAAGCTTCATTCCCACACCCGTCAATAAGGGTGTAAGTACGAGCGATTGCAGTTTGGTCTACAGCAAGATTTAAAGAAAGAGCATCTGCTTCTGAAGCAGCTACATCACTTGATGACCAGCTAGGTGAGCCATCACAATCGTCAGTAACAGTTAGGTCAGCAACAGGCAAGGTCTCCCCTACCAACTCATTGACCGAAGCAGCACAACTTAACCCAAAACAAGGGCCATCTACTACAGTAGGTGCAGCGTCATCAGTAATTGTCGTTGTTTGAGTAAGTGTTGAAGAATTACCGCACGCATCAGTCGCTGTGAATACCCTTACTATAGAATAAGATTGAGCACAAGCACCAGGAAGCGTTGTTTCTTCAGTCGTAAATGATTCTGCACTACACCCACCTGTTAATGTTGGGTTAGGCAATAACAAATCATCAGAACAAGATAGATTTAAATCTGCAAGCGGCGAGAATTCTGGAGCTGTCGTATCGATTACTGATATGACCTGAGAAAGAGAAGATTCATTATCTGCATCATCAGTCGCAGTCCAAGTGCGCGTCAATGTGTATTCACCATCACATGACCCAGGTGTAGAAACCTCATTGAAACCAATCGTGAAAGAACCACAATTATCGGTAGCTGTCACATCAGCAGAAGCAGAAGGAACACTTGAGCATTCAACAGTCGCATCTTCAGGAACACCTGACAATATTGGAGCAGTCGTGTCTTGAACCGTGATGGTCTGTATTGATGTTGTCGTGTTTCCAGCATCATCAGATGCCGTGAAAGTGCGTACAATCGTGTAATTACCTGTCGCATTTCCCGCTACAGTCTGTGAAGCTATTGCAATCGTTGAAGTTCCGCAATTGTCAGTCGAAGTTGCATCAGCAAGTACGATGTCGTCAGAACATTCTGTAGTATAATCTGCAGGAATACTTAGTTCAGGAGCTGTCGTATCAATTACGGTAATGGTTTGTACAGATGAACTGGAGTTCCCAGCATCATCGGATGCAGTATGTGTTCTTACTATAAGGTATGTGCCTGCAGAAGATCCAGCAATCGTTTCGTCAGAAACAGAAATTGTCACCGCTCCACAATTATCTGTCGCAGTTCCTTGATCAAGCGTTATCTCATCTGAACACTCAACGATAAAGTTACCTGGAATGGTTAATTCCGGTGCTGTTGTATCTTCAACTGTAATGGTTTGTGCCAAAGTAGTTGTGTTTCCTGAATCATCCGTCGCAGTAAACGTTCGAACCACTGTGTAATTACCCGCTGCATTGCCAGGTATCGTTGATTCAACTACTGATATAACAGTTGTTCCACAATTATCTGTTGCAGAAGCATCGTTATAGACCAATTCAGAAGAACACTCTGAAGTGTAATCCGATGGCACAATAAGACTTGGAGAAGTCGTGTCTTGAACAGTAATTACCTGAGTCGCAGAAGATGTATTGCCACAAGCATCAGTAGCAGAAAACAGTCTTGCAATTGTGTAATTCCCAATTGAATTTCCAGACACTGTAGTCTCAAGAACAGTTATTTCTGAATAGCTGCAATTATCTTCAGCAGTCGCTGGCAGAAGAGCAATATTATCCGAACATTCTACTGTAATATCCACAGGGATAGAAAGGACCGGTGCAACATCATCAATAACTGTAATTATTTGGGTTGCTGAAGTTGAGTTTAAACAAGGATCCGTAGCAGTAAACAATCTGTGAATTTCATATGTCCCGGCACAAGAACCAGACACAATCGTCTCTACAACAGTTACAGTTGACTCACCACACGCGTCTGTTGAAGCCGCATTTCCAAAAGGTGTACTGTCCGCAACATCACATGAAATAGTCAGAGCAACAGGCAGCTCGAGTGTTGGAGCGACATTGTCAATGACAGTAATTGTTTGTTCATGAATGGATTGATATCCAGCACAGTCTGTCGCAGACCAAGTGCGAAATAATGTGTAATCGTGAATACAGTTTCCGTCGATTCGTACTTCAGTTAAAAAAGCAATCGTTGCTGTGGGATCTGAGTCGTAACAACTGTTTCCTTGGTACTGACTTTCATAAGCAGCTGCGAAAGGGCTCACCTGAGCTTCTAATGTTACAGAGGCCAAATCTGGGACTTCCCAACCCTGAACAGTAATGTCAGCAGGCGCTGTCGTAAAAGTAGGACGTAAATCATTTCCATCACAATCGAAGTTTAATGATGGATAAGAACAAGAGCCTTCATCAGTAGCGAGGACATCGTAGTTACATGCCGTTGCATCTTGACAGCCAACAACCTCAAATGGATCACAAACACCATCTAAGTCAGTGTCATTTATACAGTTGCCAGCACAATCGTAACCAAAGTCTGGGTACGTACAAGTATCGCTGGAATAGATTGCAGTGTCATCATAGTCACAAGCTGCGGGATTTGTACATCCTGCACATGATAAGTATTCACAAGAACCATCATCTTGATCGGCACCTAAGTCAAAGTTACACGCTTCAAAATCTATACATCCAGGAATTGGATACGTACAAGAACCATCATTTTCAGTCGCTTGTAAAGAATAATTTGTCGCTGTAATATCATCACATCCAAGGATTTCAAATTGATCACATACGCCATCGCCATCTGTATCCACCAAACAAACACCAGCACAGTCATAACCTTCTTGTGCATAGGTACAAGAACCATCACTTAAGTCAGCAGAAGAATCATAATTACAAGCAGTATCGTCAACACAACCAAGTACCAGACAAGAAGTAAAGTCACAAGAACCATCATCCTGTGTTGCCCCTGAATCAAAGTTACAGGCAGAAGGAGAAAGACATCCCAGTATGATACAAGAGCCATCATCAATTGTATACGATACATCATAGTTTGATGCTACAGGATCTGTACAACCCGCACAGGAAGTGAACTCACAAGATCCATCATCAAGTTCAGCCGAAGCGTCATAGTTACAGGCCAAGTCATTTAGACAACCTGGTATCAAGCATGAGAGGTAATCACATGAACCGTCATTTATAGCGACAGCTGGATCATAGTTGCAGGCCACTGGGTCGGTACATCCCAATGAATAACAACTGACGAAGTCACAAGTGCCATCGTTTACCGTGGCAGCGGGGTCGTAGTTACAAGCAACAGAGATAGTACATCCGGGGACGTCCGTTTGGCTAAACATTTGAGATGCAAATGCGCTGAGAACAATAAGAAATATAGTACGTGTCATGATTATGAAAGATGGGACCTTGAAATATACTCCAAAAAACGTAAAATCACGCACAAAAGTTACATTTTCTTCGATGAAGCGTTTGTTTGAGTCGACGAACAGCTCTGACGCGCGTAGCATCAAGCTCTACAAGACATCTCATAATCAACGAGTTACTTAAAAAATAAATTGAAGGAGATTGAAAAAATTATTAAATGAAAAGAAAAAGAGCCAACAGATGTTACTCTGAAAGCTCCTTCAAAAATATTATAATAAAATCATCTAAAAATCATCCAAATCATCTAGCCATTGATTGCGATTTGATTTGGGTCTTTTAGAATGAACCACAGTTCTAGGTCCATCGGCATACTTGTCCGGTCCACCTTTGGGCTTCTTTGTAGAGGAACGTTTCTTGTTACTTGATGTAGAAAAGTTACCTGACTTTTTTTGGTCTCCTTTGCTGTCGGTACTCCCTGGTGCTGAACTTCTATCTTTGGAAAAGCCACCTCTTGATGAATCACTTGGCTTACCGCCTGGACTCGCACCAAATGAAGGTCTGGGTGCGCGGGGCTTATCCTCTGCTTCCTTAACAACCATGCGGAAACCCATAAATTCTTGACCATTTTGACCAGCAATGGCTGCTTCACCAGCTTCCATAGAAGCCATTTCAATAAAACCAAAACATTTTGATTGACCTGTTTCACGATCGGTCACAACTTTAACAGATACTACCCCACCAAATTGTGTAAAGTTTTCAGTTAGTTCTGCTTCTGTGGTCTCCCGATTTAGTTTTGCAACGAAGAGCTTCATATAAAGATTTAAAAAAAGACTTAATTAAAATTATGGGGACAAAGTTAAATGATGTGAAACAATATGCAACATTTTGAGGAACATGGTTTAAATTTTGAAAATGATTGAGGTCATCATATCCAAATGGAATCATTTCCCCTTTGATTCAAAGTCGAAACGACTTCAAGAAGGTGCAATTGGACAATTTTCAAATCTAACATCCAGAAAATCAGTTAAAAAAGCAATTAATAATGGGCAAATTCTTGTAAATGGCAGAAAAGGGGAAACCGGAACTTGGGTGTCAATTGGAGATACTTTAGTTGTGAAAGACATGCCAAATAAATCCCTGACAATACAACCCACAAGTACAGGCGAAACAATCGTTTTGTGGGAAGATAACTCTTGTGCTTGTGTTCTGAAACGTGCCGGAATTACAACCAAAGGCGTGGGCAAACACACACTTGAATCATTAGCTTATAATAACTTAATTAAAAGCACTTTAATAGACTCCCTTAAAATACCTCTGGCCGTACATAGACTTGACAAAGCGACGCACGGTCCTGTGCTATTCGCAAAGACAACGGGCGCAGCCTCGGGCTTGGGAAAGGCCTTTGAAAAAAGAAGCATTTATAAAGAATACATGGCCTTAATTGAGGGTACTCCATTGATAGCCGAGGCAACAATTCGCGTCGAAATCGGCACCAAAGAAGCCCATTCAGAAATCGAAATTATCGGCTCTACATCATGGCCAGTTTTTGGGACTGCTACACTCGTAAAAGTGTATCCAAAAACAGGAAGAACCCATCAAATAAGAAAGCACCTCGCGTGTATTGGGCACCCTATCTTAGGTGATCAATTATACAGTGGTGACAAGAAATACACCGGCCAAGGATTGTTTTTAGCGTGCACAAAACTTTCTTTTCCGCATCCAATGACAAAAGTTAACATTGAAATTGCCGTCGACTTACCAAGAAAATTTAAACATATCGCCCACAAACTTCGATTGTCTTAACTTCGAACAACATAACAAAATTATAAATTTGCATATATTCAGAGCTGTTTTAAGGTTAGTGGGGTTCTTGAGTTGGGTCAGCATCGTCTCATTAGGGATCTTAGGCTTCTCAATGTTTGCATTTATAACGAGATTAAAAAAAGATGTAAGACAAAAAAACATTCATAATTTCTTCACTACATTTCTGAATGTCACCCACAAAATACTTGGGGTTAGAATACACTGGCACGGCACGCCTCCTTCTGAACCTGCATTTGTTATGGGAAATCACCGGTCATACCTCGACGCTGTCGTTTTACCGACCACATTCCCCGTTGTCTTTGTTGCCAAACACGAGACAAAATCTTGGCCGTTCATAGGTTGGGGCGCGTCATTGATAGGAACTATTTGGGTCAAACGAGATATCAAAGAAAGCCGCACAGCGACAAGAATTGCTGTAAAAGACAGATTTGACAATGGGTACGGTGTTGTCATCTTCCCAGAAGGCACAACTTGTAAAGGCCCCGAACTTCTTCCGTATAAGAAAGGTATTTTCTATACGTGTGCTGAAAATGGGTTTCAAATATCTCCTGCAGCAATTGAATATAAAAATAAAGATATTGCGTGGGTAAACAAAGAGTTATTTATTCCACATGCATTTAAACATTTCGGTGCCCGGGTCATAGAAACCCACGTGAGCTTTGGCCCTACATTTAAAGGAGATGATGCCGAAAAGCTACTTACGGAAGTCCGTGACTGGACACAGAAGGAATGTTATCGACTAAGAGAAATATTAGACAAGAACGATTAAACACATCTAACGGTCTTTAGAAGATGTCCTAGAATTTATAATCGAACCTCAACACGAAACTTCGAGGCGCACTTATAATACCAGGCCTACTCGAAATAATTGCGTTTTTTATGTTTGACACGATAAAGGACACACTCGCATCGTCATTTGGCTTGTAAACCATCCGAGCATCAAGGGATGAAAACCCATCCGTAAACTGCTCCCTGAAATTTGCAAGTCCGGACACCAACTCGTTAAAGTACCAATCAATCTCATCAATATAATCTTGCTTATTGATAGATGCACCAAGCGTTACGGGGCCTAAATCAGCCTCAACATCAAGCTTTAAAGTTCCACTGTTTCTATATTTAAGTAAAGATCCAGCAGTGACTAATGAATCACGTGTTTCTCCAAAACTGTCTAAGAAGTTTTCTAAATAAGCCCCCATATTGACTTGAGATGTGTCACGGGTCAAATCACCTGCATATTGATACGTATAGCCACCGAAAATCCTCACAGGAATCCCCGCCACTTCAACCTCACCATTCGCTGAAAATTCGAAACCTGATATCCTGCTCTTGCCTATGTTCAGCGCTTGAAAATAAAACTGCAACACACCGTCTTCTATAATAATCCCACCCTCCGGAGTAAGCTGAGGACGCAAGGTATATTCAATCATGTCTTCATATTGGAGCATGAAAACAGCGGCATCTAAATAGACAGTTTTCTCTCCTAAACGAAGCTTCTTTTTGATACCCGCTTCTAAATTAATTCCCGATTCACTTTTCAAGTCGAGGTTACCTACGATGTCTATTCCATCAGTCAAAGTCGTTGAAAAGTATCTTTCAGCGAGAGAAGCAAACCTATAGGACTCACCATAAGACGCACGAAAGTTTGTTCCTGGAGATATCTCGTAATTAATTCCTGCTCTTATCACTGGGCCTGAAGACTCCTCATAAAAGCCTGGGTTAATATTCTTTTCAAATCGGGCACCAAAAACTGTGCGCAGACGACCATGGCGGCCCTCTACTTGACCGAAAACAGCTGGATTTAGCGTTGCCAAAGTGATGCCTGGATAGAGTGAACTGAAAGATGTTTGAACACTCAGAAATCCGCCTGCTTGGGCTTCAAACTGATCAGACAGTCTTCGAGAATATTTGTATTCAGACATATAAAGGTTACTCGCCATTGTCACTTCACCACTTGAATTATAACGTGATGTGCGGTAATATCGATTCGTCAATTTGTGCTGACCGCCATTGGCCCCGGCATAACTCACCCAAGGGTCAATGTTTATATTTAACCATTGGTCCTCACTGGACGTCCCCTCCATTGGGTCATAAGCTGAGGTCTCAAAATCATCCCACAATATAAACCGTCCCATTTGCTGGTATTGGGCAATTCCACTTATCCCAAACAACAACCCACTCTTGGGTCTGAATCTAAGTTTAGCACTGACTCTCGCCCTCTGTTCATGACCTACAGAAAGATAGGTTTTATCTGAGAGCACATTACCACCGATAACCAAATCGACTTTATCCCAAGCTCTCCTGTGTGAAATTGATGCACCGTTTAAAACAGGTGAAAAACTCTGATCCCACCATCGCCATGCGTCATTCTGCGGGTCACTGTATACACCATTGAATGCACTGATGACCGTCTCTGGTTTCGCGCCAGGCCAAACCGTTCTAAAGTGGATCACACCATTGGATGCGCTTGTTCCATAAAGAGATGAAGCGGCGCCTTTGATAACCTCGACCTGACCGATATGTTCCATCGGCAGATAGGACCACCAGATTTCACCCATATCTCCAGAAAGCAAAGGCATTCCATCTAAGAGTAAAGAAACACGAGAGCCCACACCATAGCTGTATCCACTGCCGCCTCGAATACTTACCTGCGAATCCATAATAGATACCCCCGAAGTCTTGCCAACCAACCCCTTCAACCCAACTGCATTTGTGCTTGAGGCCAAATAAGGCTTCAACACCTCTATCGGAACAACTTCCTCTTCTACCGGACGTTCTGAAATACTGGCAGACACTACAGCCATTTCTAATGACAAGGCTTCTTCTTCAAGAAGTACGTTAAACAGATCCGATCCTGTCATGTCAGAAACTCGGATGGACTTCTTTGAATACCCTATGAAAGAAAAAACCAAATCACACATTTCATGTCCCTCAACATCTATGGAAAATGCACCCGCCGAATCTGTGGGGACAGCTTTAACCCCTTGAGCATTACACACGAGCTGAACAGTCACTCCGGGCATAAGCACCCTGGAATTGGTGTCTGAGACCACACCGTTCAAAGTTTGGGCTGAAAGTGATTTGCTGAAAAACAACAAACAGAACACAGAAAGGGTCAATAAGTGATTAGAAAATCTTTTGATCATGGGCACAATATAATATACCAAGTTTAATGACTTGCAACTTCGTGAAAAAGAAATGCCCATTTGTCAGCCTGTTCATCAATGATTTTTGAGGTAGGCTTGCCTGCACCATGCCCTGCTCCCGTTTCGATGCGAATTAACACGGGGCGATCACCTTGATGAACTGCTTGAAGTCTGGCTGCGAATTTAAATGAATGGGCAGGGACAACTCTGTCGTCATGATCCGAAGTCGTTACCATCGTACTTGGATAAGTGGTGCCTTCTTTTAAATTGTGGACAGGAGAAAACGACAACAGATTCTTAAAATCAACTTCCGTGCTATCTACACAACCGTATTCAGGAATCCACCCCCACCCAATTGTAAACTTATGATACCGCAGCATGTCCATCACGCCCACGCCAGGAAATGCAACCGCTGCCAAGTCTGGCTGTTGCGTCATCACTGCTCCTATTAATAATCCCCCATTTGACCGACCTTCAATGGCAAGGTTTTCAGAATTGGTGTATCGTTCAGCTTTTAAATATTCTGCTGCTGCGATAAAGTCATCGAATACATTTTGTTTGTCGAGAAGCATGCCCGCCTTATGCCAATCCTCCCCGAACTCTCCTCCACCTCGCAAATTGGGCATGGCATAGACGCCTCCTCTTTCTAAGAAGACGATATTTGACGCACTGAAACTTGGCGTCAGGCTGATGTTAAACCCACCATATGCATATAAAAGTGTAGGGTTTTGCCCATTCAGTAAAAGCCCGCGCCTGTGTACGATAAACATGGGGATTTGCGTTCCATCTTTTGATGTATACCACACCTGCTTTGTCTCATAACCCTCTGGCGTAAATCTCACCTCAGGACTACTGAACTCGGTACTGACTCCGCTTTCAATGTCCAACCTGTAGATACTTGTGGGGTGCGTAAAAGAAGTAAAGGCATAGAATACTTCATCGGCAATCATTTTGCCGCCAAATCCACCCACAGACCCTACTTTACTTGGCAAGTCTATTTCCAACGCATGCGCACCATCCATATCGAACTGAACAACTGCATGGCATGCATTGCGTAAATAGGTGGCAAATAAATGTCCCGCTGAGGCACTCACAGATTCAAGCAAATGCTCCGACTCTGGAACAACATCTGTCCAAAGCGATCTGTCCGACACATCGACACTTGCATCTGCGGCGACTAGCCTGTATTTGGGCGCATCAATATCTGTAAGCAACAAAATTTTGCCGTCTATATGTTCAACCACAGAGCTGTGGTCTTTAAATCCAGCCACCAACACTTTCCACTGTGAATCTTTTTTCTCAAGATCTTTAATAAGCAAACTGTTTCCGTCGGTTCCGGTAGACACATTCAGAATCAAATATTTATTATCCTCTGTGGCATAGGCAAAATGATATCTGTTGGGTTCTTTTTCATCTCTGTAAATCAATTCATCCTCAGACTGATTGGTGCCAAGCTTGTGAAAATACACACTGTGAAAAACATTCTCAGAGCTGAAAGCGCTTCCCTCTGGTTTGGGGTAACGGCTGTAGTAGAATCCATCCTCCACCCAGCTTGTACCACTGAATTTTACCCACTTAAGCAAATCCTCTAACACCTTTCCTGTCTCGATTTCTATGACGTTGATTTCCTGCCAATCTGATCCAGACTCACTTTTAATGATGGTCACAAACTTGCCATCATCTGAGGCTCCACCGAGGGAAGCCGTAATCGTCCCGTCCTCACTAAGTGCATTCGGATCAAGGAACACACGTTCTTCACCCCCCAACGCGTCAAAGATATAAATGACACTTTGGTTTTGCAGACCATCATTTCTCGTAATGAAATATCTGTCACCTACTTTGCGCGGAATACCGACCTTCTCATAATTAAAGAGTTTTTCATACCTCGCTCTTAACACATTTCTAAGCGGAAGCGCATCCAGATATTTTCTGGTCACTTCATTTTCATCTTTTACCCACTGCTCTACCTCAGGAGCTCTGTCGTCCTCAAGCCACCTGTATGGATCAGACACCTCAACTCCCCAGATTGTATCAGTTTGATCTACAACCCTGGTCTTAGGATAAGTAAGCTCACCAGGCTTCAAAACGAAAGAAGAAGTTTCACCGCATGACAAGAAAGCAGCCGTGATGAAAAGGAATATGATAACACGCATTTGTTCATTTTTAACCAAATATACTTTCATCATTCCGTTCTCACATCATATATTAAGGGCATAACCAAACATCGTAGCCTTATTATGCGTCTCAGCGTCAAAAAGAAAACACATTTTTTATCTATATGCATTTTGTCTGCTCTGACATTTACGTGTACGGCCCAATCATTTGACGCCAGTATCAGAACGATTCACGTGGCCGATTCTAACAACATTGCATTTGCTGGCTCTGGGGGGTTCATCGGTTACACTTCCAACGGAGGTGAAACATGGGACACCACGCGTTGGGCAGTGAAGACTCCAAAGGACAGTATCATACATCCATCCTTCCGGTCTTGCTATATCGTTGGAAATAAAATACTAGCCGTAGGAATTGCTTCCCCTGGATTTATCATGCATGCGCCATTAAACGATTTAAATTCTTCGACAGTCGTTCATGCCGATTACGATGAACGCACCTTTTGGGATTCGATGCAATTCTGGGATTCTCAAAATGGCATTGTGATGGGGGATCCAATCGAAGATTGTTTGTCTATTTTCATTACAAACAACGGTGGAGATGACTGGCACAGCGTAGATTGCTCAGTCCTACCTCCCACGCAAAAGGGAGAAGCTGCATTTGCAGCGAGCAACGGCAACATATCCTGCTATGGATCGCATGCATGGATTGCGACCGGAGGAGCCGCTTCAAGAGTCTTCCACACAGCGGATTTAGGACTAACATGGAATGTCACAAACACACCGTTAATTCAAGGAGGAACAATGACTGGCGCATTCGCCATTGCTTTCAAAAATGAAAATGAAGGAATCATGATTGGCGGAGATTGGGAGAATCAAAAAAGCAACGTTGGCAATCTTGCCTATACTTCTGACGGAGGCGCAAATTGGATTTTGAGATCCGAAGGCATTGGCCCCGGTTATAGATCTTGTATCATTTGGAGACCAAACCACGAAAGCGAGTGCATTGCCATCGGATCTAAAGGCATCGATCGGTCCGTCGACAACGGCCTTACCTGGGAGCATATATCTGATGAAAGTTACTACACAGGTCGGTTTACGCCAGATGGAACAACCCTCTGGCTTGCTGGACATCAACAAATAACCAAAACGACTTGGCCCATTGCGAGTGACTTGAAATCTAGGAAAGAAGAATGAAAACCACGCCCACACCTGAAACAATCAGATTGCGTTCTGATGTCGAAAACAAGCTTGGGTTTGAGGTCACATGTACACGTGACTGCATAATCCTTTCCCAAGAACTCAAGCGGTTTGACCAACGGTTTTCTCTTAGCGTAAGTACCTTGAGACGGTTTTTCGGAATCATCAAGCAAAACAGTCCCACGTCGTACACCTCACTCAACGCATTGGCCAGGTATGCTGGCGCGACAAGCTATGACAATTGGAAAGATAAACTTATGCAGGCTTCAGCAGAAGACGCTACAACTGTTGATCTCCAAACTCAAAATGCAATCTTTAAATCTAAGCCAGTCCCAGAACCATTTGATACAAGACCTGAAACAATCACGAATACAATTCAAACAATCGATCAAATATTAAATCAATTTGAACAAAAAAAAGAATTTAAAATATCCTCACAAAAGTTAAGGGAAATAACCCAACTCACATTTTATTTGCTTCGAATTGAGGCGTATCCAACTGAGACCTGGAAAAAGTTAAATAGAATTCCATCGGCACGGATTTTCTCAGCAGCATTCCCACCAATAGATTTTCTAAATGGTGTCGGGAAATTGTATATGGAAGATTATTTAGCAACATCTTCTTCTGAAGAAGAAAAAATGTTTGCCAAATCATTAATCGCAGCTGGGTCGATCTATATCGGTCGGAATACAAAGTCAGCAATCAAAGATCTTGATTTATTTGAGAATTATAATACTACTTTACATCCAACCCCTCAAGCGAGAATGCTGGGATTAAATCTCCTCGCTTTAAAAAATGGAATTAAAACGACAACAAACCAGAAAAAAGGTTTTAGGAAGCTGATCATTAAGGGCATCCAAAAGGAAACTGAACTTTGGTCAACCCGCGTGCATATATTTAAGTTAAGATTGGCAGAGTGGCTTATCCTATCTAATGATGAGCCACTTTTAAATGAATACCATAACTCATTAGAAATGATGAAGTCTTCTCAAGAACTTACATACAAATATGATCAACAGGACCCAAGTTTTGAAATATTTCAGGCATGGATTTCATTTTTACTTGACAAGAAAGAAGAAGCCATTCAGGTCATAGAAAGCATCGATTTGGCGAAGCTTTCAATCCATGAAGAGAGAACAATGTCGATTTACTATTACTCACTCACATCGAAACTTTATTCAGGAGAAATGACTAAATCTAGCATCAAGTATCTGGACTTGTTAACTGAACAAACAAAGTATCACGGATTGCGTACGATGTTAAATTTAATCAACTAAGAATTTAGACAATTTGGTTAAGTTGGCCCCATTTAATACAGTGTAAAAGTATTCGGATAGAACAGATACACCACAATAAAGAACTCATTTGAACTGATTTGAACTGATTTGAATAAAATAAAAATATGAAATTTGATACATTGGTTTTGGAAGGAGGAAGTTTAAAATGTGCATTTACTGCTGGCATATTAGATGTACTTATGGATTATGACTACCCTGAATTCAAATCCTACTATGGCGTATCCAGTGGGTCGATGGCCATGTCATATCTGTTGTCAAAGCAAAGATCTCATTTCATCAAGGTGACAAGAGCACTCGTTGAAGACCCCAATTTCATTAGCTACAGAAACACTTTTTCACAACAAGGATTAATGAATTTAGACTTCCTTCAGAGATATGTTAACGACACTTTTCCCTTTGACGAAGAAGCTGCTGACAGAAACAGTGAAGGGAAAAAAGTGTGCATTGTAGCCACTGATAATCTAACAGGAAAGCCAAATTACCTTGCACCACGCAAAGGGAAGTGGCTGAATTACATGATGGCTTCTGCAACATTGCCTTTCATCACAAAGGGCAGAACGAAAGTGGATGGGAAATGGATGTTTGATGGAGGATACTCAGATGCAATACCCGTTAAAAAAGCAATACAAGATGGCGCTAAAAACATCCTTGTCATTAGAACGAGACCATCTCATGAAAAAATTGACAAAAGCTATGTTTCATTAATGGCTGAATATTGGAATTACGACAACGACAATCTATCAGACCTATTCTCGAGAGGGTATCGGACATATAATGACTGCGTCGACTTCTTAAACGGACCTAAGCCCAAAGGGATTTATTGGACGCAAATTGCGCCACCAAATGCACTGAGGTCAGATGGATATTATCTGCATGTACAAGATATCGATTCAGATTACAGATTGGGACTTGAAATGGGACTAAACTTCCTGTCCGAAATGAAAAAGTGATTAGTGCTTGATAACGATGTGTTTCTGATCAAATCTGAAACGATCTCCATACACACCCCCTTCTGCCCTCTTTCCCGCAGAAATAGCCATTGTAACACTTGCTCGGCGAGGAAGCCCTAACAGCTTCTTCACTCTTCTAGAATCTAACCCCTCCATAGGGCAAGTATCAAATCCATGCGCTCTCATTGCAAGCATAAAATGAGCACAAGCAAGTGCTGTACTCTTGTTCCCCCAAACTGTCATCCCCCACCGTCCCATAGGTTCTCTAGGCGTAGGTTTGGAAATGCCTCTTAGGTTATAATATATCCACTTAAATGGTGCTGCGAGCCCAAGAAAACCAGTTGTGTAAACCAACGGTGTTATTTTTCTGAAATATTGATACGCTTTCTCAGGCATATTACCCCTGCGGTCAAATTCTTCTATCATCCAAGTATTGTTCCTCTTCCAAAGATCAGGCCTCGCAACAAACACAAAAAGTTCTTTTGCTGTGGAGGCTGCTGGTTGTCCAAGACAAAACTTAACAAGTTCTTTCTTTTTTGATGCATCGGTGACATGATGAATCTCCCATGCTTGAAGATTGGAGGAGTTTGGAGCCTTCAAAGCAGCATCTAAGCATTTGTCAATCACATCCTGAGGAATCTCATCGTCAGCAAAAAATCTGACACTTCTACGAGAATCGACGATTGCATGAAAGGCAGTTGGATCTGTTGTGGGGGCTTCAACGGAAGGACGTGACTTTTCCTCTGGTGAAACAAACATTTTAACTTTTACCATAAATATGAATTGTTAGATTGACAAAAACAGACCTGCAATAGTCGCTGACATAAGATTTGAAAGTGTCCCTGCCGCTACAGCCAAGAGGCCAAACTTAGCGATCTCAGCCCTTCGACTTGGAGCAATTCCTCCCAGTCCTCCAAGAAGAATTGCAATCGAACTGAAATTAGCAAACCCGCAAAGTGCAAAGGAAACAATGGCTTTTGACTTCTCGGATAAAATCAACGTCGTATTCTCAGTCAAGTAAGGCATGAATTCGAGATAAGCTACAAATTCATTCACCACTAATTTCTGACCGATAAAAGACCCTACTGTATTTGCTTCATGCCATGGAACACCAATTAAAAAGGCAAGGGGGCTGAAAATATACCCTAAAATAAGTTCAAGCGTGAGTTCGGGCATGTCAAACAACCACCCACCTATTCCTCCAAATATTCCATTTACCAATGCGATAAGCCCCACAAAAGCAAGAAGCATTGCGCCTACATTCAAAGCAAGCTTAAGACCGGAACCGGCTCCCGAAGCCGCGGCATCAATCACATTTACTGGCTTATCGTCTAAGTCTTCATCGTCACTTAATTGATCGATTTGATAAATGGACTTCTCCGTCTCCGGCATAATTAATTTCGCAAACAGCAATCCACCTGGCGCAGCCATAAATGAGGCCGATATGAGATACTCTAAAGGAACGCCCATAGACGCGTACCCTGCAAGAACACTTCCTGCTACTGATGCTAATCCACCACACATAACTGCAAAAAGCTCTGATTTCGTCATAGACTTAATGAAGGGACGAACAACGAGAGGGGCTTCTGTTTGGCCCACAAAGATGTTCGCAGTCGCTGACAAAGATTCAGTGTGTGATGTTCCTAGCATCTTACTTAACGCTCCTCCCAGAATGTTTATCACCCACTTCATGATTCCGACATAATAAAGGACACTAATAAGCGCAGAAAAGAAGATGATGACGGGAAGTACCCGCAATGCGAATATGAATCCGTAATTAAACGTCGCAGTTAAATCTCCAAAAAGAAAATTTATCCCTTCGTCTCCAAACGCAATGACTTTTGCCACGGCATCTGAGATAAAAAGCAAAGTCTTTTTACCGAAAGGAATATACAAGACTAAGGCTCCAAACATGAACTGGAGTGCAAAGGCACCAATCACAGTTCTTAATCTTATCGCTTTTCGGTTTCTAGATAGCAGGATCGCAATTCCGATCAGAACAAACATCCCCACAAAACTCATTATTATTCCCATATCCTAATTTCTAATTACCATCTTATTTGAAAACACCATTCTGAACTGTAAAGGAAAAAGGGAGGAGATTTGATGCGCTTTTTGACACCATAACAACCTCATCTCTCGCTTGCAGGTAAATTTTAATAGGTGTCTTTTGTCGCAACTCAGCTTCCCGCAACACCTGTCTACAGCTTCCGCACGGCATGAATGTATCAGGCAAGGCAAGAGGTGAGGGAGATACGATGGCAATCGACTCTATTTCTTCTTCAGGAAACTGAGCTCCTGCAGCAAATACAGCGACACGTTCACCACAAAGCCCGGATGGATATGCGATGTTTTCTTGATTGTTTCCCAGAACAACCGTTCCGGACTTCAACCTTACAGCTGCACCTACATGAAACCCGGAATACGGCGCATATGCATTTGCGGCCGCTTCGTGCGCTTTTCCTAACAACTCCACTTCTCCTTTGCTTAGATTTTGTGAGTTAATGAGGGCTACCTCACATGTCACTGCCATCTTTTCTTGATTCATCCGTGAAAGATAGTAAGAATTACTACAACACAGGACAAGGCTCTCCGAAGCTCGATAAAATGTTTAAGATATCGGACACAGTCACGACATCATCACCATTCACATCACCGATACATCCAGAAGTACATCCAAAGTCAGAAAGGATGATAAGTAAATCACTTACCTCTATCACTCCGTTGTTATTTAGATCGAGTGGACATAGAGAAACCCCTTCACAATCGAAACCCTCGAGGGGGAAGATACAATCACCCGGATCCGTTGCAAGAGAATTGTAGTTACATGCTTCTAACTCTAAACATCCTGGGATTTCATCTGCATCACAGACTCCATCTCCATCGACATCAAATAAGCAATCGCCAGCACAATCATACCCAGCTTGAGGGAACTGACATGTTCCATCATCTATGTTTGCAAGTGGGTTGTAATTGCATGCTGAAGCATTTGGACACCCTTCAATAGGAGTCACACAAGAACCATCATCAATCGTCGCCAGTGGGTTGTAATTTGGAGAAAGTGGATTTGTGCATCCCGCAACACCCGCTAGCTCAAGACAAAATAAATGGTCTGCTTGGGCACCAAAATCACCGCCTTCCACGATCTGTGCCAAAACCGCACCCGACGCATCAACCAACTCATAATTTCCTATCACCCCACCGTAGGTCATTCCATCACCATATGAATCCAACACAGACAATGTGTAGCATCCAAGTGTTAAACAGGTCGTCTCCACATATTCCGTTTCGGCTGTTGAA
>CAJXHE010000040.1 GCA_913051865.1 uncultured Flavobacteriales bacterium | reverse complement strand
CACCCCTACTCCAACTCTACAATAATTTCATTTTTCCGAAATAGAATCTCGAAAGGAGGATTGTACCCGAGAACTAAAAACGTGTTGGAATATTTAATCCCGTTTTCATCCAACAATTTGATTAACGCAGCCTTGTACCTTTCAATTTTCTCATTACTTGCCCAACCATTAAAAGAAATTGCAGCCATCTTCTTTTCTGGCATCTCTATAAATTGAATGGCCGAATTTTCTGGCTTTGGCAAATTGTCTTTTGTGAGCGCTTTGGGCACCAAAAACATCATGGTCATCTCATCTTCTAGCGTCATCGCAACAGGAGACGTCATTGAGATTTGTTCATTTTTTTCATTCTTCCCGAAAATATAACCTCCCAAAATAGAAAACCCATTGCTTGATGCTTGCTTATAATCATCTGTATCCAATTTTACAGAAGTAAATAAACTTGCTTCATATTGTCTGATTTCAAAATCTGCATAAGATTTAATCACGACATACTTATACCCTTCTATGTCATGGCTGCTTTTATATAAATAAACTTGACTGCCTAAAAAGAGCAAAAACAGGACACCGAAAAAGATCAGAAGTGTTTTCATATTCTGGGTTGATTGTTACGTTTGACAGAACGAGTTACTCAAACGTGTTACTCACACGTATTGCCGAAGACACTTAGAATGATCAAAATATCATCCACAGCGACAGAGCCATCTTGATTGACATCCGCATCGCACAAAGACAAACATCCGAACTCGCTCAGCAAAAGAAGCAGGTCCACGATAGAGATGAAGCCATCCCCGTTCAAATCCTCAGGACATCCAAAACATCCCTCACAACCTATGGTCGCAAGCGCACTCGCTCTTTCTGATTCGCAAGTAATAGGAAGCGGCGCTACTTGCCAGTTGTAAAAGAAATAGTAGTAGCTGAATTGTGCGCTAGCAGTTGAATTTGTGATCGAAGCCAAATTCCCTAGAGCATATGGATAAGAAAGTACGGAACCTGTGCCCTCGCGCCAAAGTTGAGGGTCACCGGTTGTGGATCTTAATCCATACCCCACCCCTGCGGGGATTTCGAAGTTCAAATCCAGTACAAAGGCGCCATCTTCAACAAACACAGTGGTGGAAGCTAGGACGTTGTTTGAACCATCAATGAGCTCGAAGGTGCGATCATACGATCCATTTGCATACACAGTGACGCTATTGAGTAACATGTCTTCGTATACATCAAACTCTAACCAACGATTGCTGTTTCCGTGGTATTGACCTGAAGACTGATTCGTTAACTCTCCTCCTTCAGCAATCGGTCCCGCAGAGACAGCAGAGGAAGAAGCCCAAACGGTGGCCTCCTCTGTCAATGCTGGAATGGTGTAGAAAGGACCTGATCCAATTTGGCTCCCACCCGCTTCAGAATCATACCAACGAACGTTTTCTCCGACAGCTTCGAATGTTGCGTCATCTCCAGAGGCAATGACAAGGTCACTTACTGTAGGAGGCCCCACTGGTGCATCAAATAAGGTGACTGCGTATTCTGCTGAAACGGAAGTGTTGAAACAGATATCTACAGCTGTCACTGAATACAAGCCTTCAGAGTTCACATTGATTGATTGAGTGACTTCCCCTGTAGACCAAACCCATGCTTCTGCTTCGCTTGCAGACATTTGAATCGTCCCCCCATCACAGAGGTTAAGACTTCCTTCAACTTCAATGGTAGGCGCCTGACCTACAATCTCCACGACAGAAATGATATTTGAAGATCCCGCACATCCTTCTGGGCTCGTCACTAAAATGCTGAAATTACCTGCGTCTGTCACCGTGATTGAATTCACTCCAGTCTCACCGTTTGACCACTGGTAGGTATCATACCCTTCTGGGGCAGTAATGACTACTGACTCCCCTGGACAAAACCCGTATGCAGAAGACGCAATATCCACATCAAGCACACACGAAGCTTCGCTGATCGCGTGGTACTGATTGATTGCAGGTGTCTCGATGATTGTTTCGATCCCACTGGGCCATAAGACCGTTGCGGTCTCTACAATTTCATTCGCGCCAAGGCCGAAGTGACAAGAAGCTGTGCACGTAATCCCATAGCTCTCTCCTGCACGCACTTCACGAATTTGAGTGCCAAATGCGCCCGTAATAACCACTTTCGCACCTACAGCGTCTTGATTGGATTGTATGCCGTCCAATTCAAATGTGATCCAGTTGTTCGCATTGCCTGCGTTGACCCACAAAATGTCTTCGTTGTTTGAATCTGAGCTGACGTAACCATTGCCATAACTCGCATATAGATCCACGGCGCCATCTCTGTTCACGTCCCCGAAAGCGAAACTGTGCATGATGTCATTTCCCGGAAACGTTCCCGGAACTTCAGTAAAGGTGTTGTCACCGTTGTTATGAAAGAAAGCATGCGCTCCCCCTGAGTAAACCAAATCAACATATCCATCGTTGTCGAAATCTTCCATCTTCGCTTGAAGGAAGAATCCCGTCACCTCTAAACCACTTCCAGCTGTGATATTTGTAAAATATCCCGCCCCGTCATTTTCAAAAAGGAAGAGCGTCGTACTGTGATTCGTGATCAGACAATCTAAATCTCCATCGTTATCTGTGTCTGCAAAATCGACTGTCCAGCTCTGCTCGTAAAAGACCAAACCGCGCTCGTTTGCTTCTTCCGTAAAGTTGCCGTTTCCATCGTTTACCCAAAGCTGGTTGATTCGACGTGGGTCGTTCGGATCACTCACAAATTGGCGACACTTGGCAATAAACAAATCAATGTCCCCATCGTTGTCGAAGTCCGAAAAAACCGTTCCGTAGTTTCCAGAGTGATCGCTTCCGCCAGAATAATCCGCCAAGGCATAGTTGTCTAGAGTGATTAAAGACGTTGAAGGCGTTAATGACCCATCTGCTGCGCCATGCCAAATACGGCTTAACCCATCATCATGACATCCGAAAACATCCAAATAACCATCATTGTCAATGTCCGCCCAGTTGCAAGCCTGCATAAACATATTCCCATCGCTGAGCGACATCGAATTGCTAAGCCCAGGTTCTGTAATATGCTGCACATGCACACCATCATAAGCCCCACCTGAAAACACATCTTTGTGGCCGTCGTTGTCGAAATCCGCCACGCACATCCCCCATTGACTGCTCCCACTTACAGCACCGTAGTCCACATCATTGAACGAACCATCAGGGCCTTGATAGAGCACGTGAAGGTTCCTGCTTAAATCCAAGACCACCACATCATCAAAGCCATCCCCATCCATATCTGTGAATCCCACACAACCTCCGCTGTTGTATTCATCTTGTAGAAGATTGTTTCCGTTGGTGAATGTTTGGGCGTGAAGCATCGAGGCCAAACCAAAAAATAGCAAAAAGAGCACAGATTGTAAAGAGAAGCGTTTCATTCGTTCTTGGTATTAAGAACCTACAAGATACAGATTTAATTTTCTGTGACGTTGTCTTTTAATTAAAGTTGAGTGTAATTAGTTTCCTTCCAAAGTCAAAGTAATTAAAACCCGCAGGAACAGCAGCAAATGTATTTGAAGCCCCCCACAGTACCCCATCGTTCGAAATCCAAATCCCTAAATTATTAAAAACAGATGTGTCAATGGGTCTAAGGCTTTCACTACAAGATGAGTTATTCACGGTCCAACAATACGTTTGACCAGGAAATAGAACATTGTCTTTTACACCTCCTACGCCATTATAAGAGAAGTGAATGTTTGGATCGTAAGCATCACCATTCAAATCATCAATTCTAGTCATAGATGAGGTGCCTACACAAGGTGTAGAAAAGCCATTGATTACAATCGTATCAGAAACTGAAAAGCACCATTTATAATGAGCTAAAGGAAGATTGGAATTCCAATAATTACAAAGCCCACCTGAACCAGAACAATTGTAGGTCTCTAACCATACATTATTTCCACCTGAGCCACATGCTATTCCATTGACGACCATCCTCAGAGTGCCCGAATGAAGATCATGGACGATGGTTCCTGCTTTTAAACCATTGATGTCTTCGCAACTTACAACCTGAGAAACATCAATCGGACTTTGAATAAAGTGGCTGTTGTTTGTGTCCGACACGGACAAGCTATCAATCAATTCTTGTTGGGCTAGGAGCGTCTGTGAAAGAATGTGTACCCACTGTGAAAGACCTGTATCTCCTATCATAATCTCTCCTGGTATAAAGTCATTCCCGTAGAATGAAAGCATATCCTGCAGATCAGGAACAGTCACGACACCATCGTCATTCCCATCAGGGTTGTAAGGATACGTCACCGTCTCTTGCGCAGATAAAGAAAAGAAAAGTCCTATGAAGTAAAGTGAAAATAAATATCTCATTGTTTTAGATTGTACTTTAAGATACGAAAAAAATATTATGTATACTACTTTACACATAAGAAGGTCAGCGAACAAAGCTGAAAAGTTCAACATTGATGTCTGGCTTAATATGCGTTTTTACAATCAGTGCGTGCCTTGGAATCAAGATTGGTGTCTGTGAGAAAACCTCTCGCCTCCCTCCTGTTTAGCCAATAAAAAGCAGTACAGGGATCTTCATTGAGCAAGTAGTGTTGTCCAAGACGAAACCATCCGTCGGAGCCATATCTGACATTCTCAGGAAACAATTGCAAAGCCCATAAATCAAGCGTCGTGAATTCAGGCAAAACATGATGAGTGGCAATATGTTTTGAGATTTGATTTTGGAGGTATATAGACCTTGAGGCCATCGTCCAACTTAAAATCCAAAACACAAATAGAGGAATAACGAATGCTGTTGAGATCTTTGGGGAATTCCATATGCCATTAAAACTGAATTTGGACGTGGAATGTAAAATGGCCAGAGCAAGAATAAAATCGGGGCGTTCCATGGGGAACCACAGAAGAAATATCGGCGCGATGATAAGTGAAGACCAGGGCCTTACAATACAGAATAGCAGTAGAAGAACGATACCGATCCATCCCAATTCATAGGAGAAATGAAACCACTCATTGTGAGCCCTCCTAGGCTGCCTGTCCCCGATGAATAAATCAGCATCTTGGACATCCTGTCTCCAAGAGCCTGCACCATTCACTTTTCCCGTGAACTTGGATGTCGTCCATTCCCACAAGGCAAGCCGCTCATCCAGACTTTGGCTTTCAAGCACCATGCCCTCACCGAAAGGTGTATTCTCTTTGTTTTCGTTCAACCACGAAATGCCCGCGTGCGCGATAAAAATCATCCCCACCAGAATGGAGCCATACACCACACTCAACGTGACCAATCGCCTATGTGTCCAAAAATCCCTCGTGAAATGCCACAACAAAAGCACTGTCCCCGCAGCGAAGGAAGACCATGCCGTAACAAAGACACACGTGAAGAGAAAGGCAAATACAAGGAGATACACTTTCCAGGGGTCGTGATGTCTCAGATTGAGCATACAGAAGGCAATCAGGACAAACCATGTCGCGCAGTGCAACTCAAGCAATCCTGAAGACGCCCCATCAAAACCGATGCCCATCCAAATGCCCACACCGAACAGGGCGGTGCACACGAGATGGAATTTAAAATCCTTCGCAACGCCTCCTTCGTCATCTTCATTTTGAGGCCGAATAAATAAGACGAGAACGACCCCTATATATCGTAGGGTATCGTGATTCCAATCCCCAAATAACAGTGCAGTCATTAACAGCACGAACGCAAAAAGGGACACCTTGCTCAGCCCTCCTGAAAGAAGTCTTAAGGATATCAATACAGACACAACCACCCAACCTAGACTGTATAAACCATCGTCTTGCCAAGGAAAAAACACACATGCACAAAGGAATACAATGGCAATCCGGTTCCAAAAATTATTCAGTCGACTTGTCATTCCTAATGGATCTAATCCAGAACACAACGCGCAGAGTACCCAAGATGTTTTCGGGGGACATTTCTCATAACCTCTGGATTGTCAAAGTTTAAAACGCGTCCCCATACGGTCCCCTCAAAATATCCGGTCATTTCTGTAGGCGTAGAACTCCAAAAATCCCCATAGTATCCAGACAGTCCAGATAAGGGAAAAAACCCTTGTGAACCAGGGACATCATTATTAAAATTTCGTGACCCTCCGGGTCTTCCGTTAAACCCACTTAAATTGGATCCATTGCCCCCGTTACTGCCCCCGTCATTCCAGTAATTATTTGATTTCATGGCATCACCGGCGACCATTTCTCCACCAAATAAATTTGTCACATGGGTCCAATCAGAATCTGTTGGGATGTGCCAGCCACTTGGGCAAGCACCTCCCATGGCTGCAGGCCAATTGTATAACGCTCCGAACAAAACATAGTTGGAGGTAGCCTTGGCTTCGGCTACACTTGTACCGTCATAGCCGTAAACATAATAGAAAGGAGTAGACTCTGAGCCTGGAGCTGGGGGAGAAACACTGGGTAGATAACGGCAGTTCTCACTGAACCAACAATCGTCACCAATTTGTATAGTGCTGTAGTTGTAGCCTTCATGCTCAATTTGTTGCCCACATATAAACGCACATGATGCGCCGTCGCCGTTGGGAACCCCACAGGCGTCCAAACAAGAGGTGTCATCGTTGCAAGAACCACATGCGCCATTGCATGTAGATCCGTCACCATTAGGTACACCACAACAGTCAGCGCATGAAGAGTTGTCGCCGTTGGGAACCCCACAGGCATCCAAACAAGAGGTGTCATCGTTGCATGGACCACATGCGCCATTGCATAAAGAACCGTCACCATTAGGAACCCCACAACAGTCTGCACATGATGCGTTCCCTCCATTTAAAACACCACAATCGTCGACATAATCAATGATGCACCGGGCAGAAAAACCAGCATCTCGAGATGTACTCTCTCGGTAGACTGCCCCACTGAAGCTGCTCAACAATCGGCTCCACGAGAGCGCGTCAGATTGTGACGCTGACCACCAAAACCCACTACTTCCAAAACTGCTAGCGAAGCCGCCCCAATGCCTATTACTGCCGGGAAAACCATTAAAACCACTTGAATTAGAACCCGTATTTTCACTCCATCCTGTATTGGATTTCAAATCATTTCCAACGGGAGATCCTCTCCAACTGTTACTTTGGGCTGCTTCAGATTCTGTCATACCTAATGACACCTCCATTATTTGCCATTCTATGTCAGATGGAATATGCCAACCGACAGGACAAATGTCCTCTGTCATTACTGCAGGCCAGTTATAGAGCACGCCGTACGTTTCGAAGTTAGGCGAGGATTTGGCGACATCTACATCCGACCCTTCATAGCCATATATATAGTAGAAAGGTTCTACCTGAGAGCCTTCACTTGAAGGCGAAACCTCAGGGAGATAACGGCAGTTCTCACTGAACCAACACTGCCCACCAATTAAGACTGTACTGTAGTCATAGCCTTCGTGGGTTATAAGGTCACCACAACTCTGGAAGAGGTTGGGGCACACATACGTAAAAGCAGTGTCTGCATCGTACTCATAGACATACCAAGCAGCTAATTGAGGGAGGTAAACACTGTCATAAAGCAATGTAATACTGTCAATCACAACCTCTGTAGCACCAGGACCATTGCACACGCCACACTCGTCCACTTCTCCCACACAGTCATCAATATCATCGCATAATCCATCTCCATCGGCATCACCAAGGCAGTCTCCACCACATGTTCCCAAGGCATCAATAAATACACAAGTTTCAGTCGGATTGGCCGAATAGTTACAAGCCGAAAGATTCACGCAGGCATCAACACTGTCCCAAATTCCATCTAAATCTGAATCTGAATCACCAAATACCACCAATAAATCTAAGAGATCGTTTATAGTTACAGCTCCATCGTCATTGTTGTCAAAGGTGTTTGGACAATCAACTTGAGCAATTACAACATAAACGAAGGACCATAATAAAAATGCAAATAAATATCTCATCTGGTTGCTAAAAATTAAAACGAACCTACAAGATACGGATTATTAATTTATGTGTAAAATCGATCGGATCTTGACAGTGCAGATACAAAGTGAAAATCAGGAATTTTTATCAGGGATTTGAGACATACACCGCTCTGCAATAGCTGTGATGGAAAGCGAGGGGTTTACGCCGGGATTCGCGGAGATCATAGAACCGTCCACAACGAACATGTTTTTATATCCGAAGACTTCGTTGTCTTTATTGATGACACCTTTTTCAGGGCTTGGAGCCATAACTGCCCCACCGAGGATGTGTGCCGTCGAGGGAATTCCAGACAATGTTTCCAAGACAAAAGAAGTCGATTTCCCTTGGATTAATTCTGCGAATTTCTGAGTCAAAGCATTCGAAGCGGGGATATTGGGGTTTGGTGCTTTTCCTTTTGAAACTGATGACGAAAGCCCTCCTGTAAGTCCCAATTTAAACTTCAAAGTACTGTCTAAAGTTTGCATGAACAGCAGTACTACCGTGCTTTTAGACCAAACGTTGCTCACGTAAATTTTTGCATAACTCCATGGCGCTTTCAACAAAGAAAAGGTCATCCGAGACAACCGCACGACAACATTTGACCCATGTGAAACGGGCAGATGGAGCAGCTTCCAAAATCCCGATCCCGCAGAATACCTCACGGCCTCCAAGTGTGAGTTTTCATCTGTGTGTAGTATCGATCCTATCGCCACTCCCTTAGACATATCCAAGTCCTTGCGGAGCGTACTGACACTAATAAGCGTCTCGTTGTTCGTTCGGATGTCTCCGCCCACCATCTCCGAGAGATTTGGCAAAGTCGTCGACTTCAATTTTAAAAGCAGCTTCACCGTTCCCAATACTCCCCCAGAAAAAATGACACCTTTCGCGCGAACCTCTCTCCTGCCGCCAAATAATTTTGTACTTGATTTCAAGGAAATCTTATATCCCTCTGCCCCTTCACCCCCATGAATCGGCGCGACCCCGACAGCTTCATTTTCTGCAAGAATGTCTGCACCCAACTTCTGAGCAAAGAACAAGTAGTTCTTGTCAAGTGTGTTTTTCGAATTGTACCGGCATCCAGTCATGCACCCACCACAATGAACACACCCTGTTCTAGAAGGGCCCTCACCTCCAAAATAAGGGTCCGCCACTTCTCTTCCCGGCTTGCCGAAATACACTGCAACATTTGGATGGCGAAATTCCTTTTCCTTTCCGATCTCCACAGCTAAATCTTTCAACGCTTTATCGGCGTCAAAAAGCCGAGGGTTTGGAGAAGCCCCTAACATCCGAAGCGCCTCCTTGTAATGCGCGTCTAGCTCTCCCTCCCAGTCTAAGAGTCCAGCCCAGCTTCCAGAGTCGAAAAACGCGCGCGAAGGTCGCGGCAATGTATTTGCATAAACCAAGGAGCCTCCCCCAACGCCAGTTCCAGAAACGATCGTGACATGCCTCAGAAACGTCATCTTCATGATTCCAAAAAACCGAAGTCCCGGAATCCACAACCATTTCTTCAAATTCCAATTCGTTTTGGGAAAATCATCCGCATTGTTAAACCACTTCCCTTTCTCAACCACAAGGACTTTATAGCCTTTCTGACTCAACCTTAATGCAGACACGCTCCCCCCAAAACCACTCCCAATTATCACGTAATCATAATCAAAGTTTTCAGAGGTGCTTTGCATTCCCACAATTTAGTAAAAAAAAAAACAGGAAATCATTGGAAACATGTTACTCGCACGAATTTCCATACACACTTAAAACTTGCAACAAATCATCGACGGACACCACACCATCTTGCGTAAGATCATATTCACAAAACGATGCACATCCATATTCACCTAATAAATTGAGCAAATCCGGAACATTGACAGTGCCATCTAAATTTAAGTCTTCAGAGTAACAAAGGCTTGTCGCCACATTTATGGAATATGGGAGTAAGACAATATTTGTATGTCCCGTATCTGGAATTAATTGAATATAATTGTCATGATCGATGACATCAAACAATGAATCTGAATGCCATTTCTCCCAAGAAACAATGCCAGAAAGCAGACTATCTACAGAAACCTCTAGCGTGTCGTTTGAAATATTTGTCAAGACAACAGATGATGCTACAGTGGAGTCGTTTTCAAACTTCCAGCCAAAAAGCTTGGGATAGACGACCGTGCGCGGAACATTGTTGTTGTTGAGATACGTGACCGAGTCCATTAAATGAGCAGGCGTTTCAATTTTTGTGGATCTGTTTTTACCCCGTTTGGCCTTGTTCCAAATCGTGGCAAAAACGCCAGTCGCTCTTTTTCTGAAACCATTCTGAGTATCTAAAGCTTCCCAGTTGTCAAAAATCCCCCCGACATTAAACATACTGATGTCTTCAACCAATTTGTTGCTTAAAAAGAGGTGATGAGAGGCACTAAACATCAACACCAAACTCCATCTGTTTAAAAACCGCTTGTCCAATGTATTGTCTGTAATCCCATAGCCCACCCATAGCTCATGATTTTGCAAATTGGCCGTGGTATCTTGAAATTCTCTGACCTTTTCATACGTTGGGATTTGGTCAAAGGCATAGGCCAAAAGTTGTTTTGTGGTGAATAGGGTATCTGCTTCTTTTAAGTAGAAAAATGCAGACCACCTGAAGGCATCCGCTTGATTTGTCATGTTGTATAAAGCTTCATTCCATTCTTGAGCCCTGGGGTTGTAAGCACCGAAATTCCCCGCTGAAACAGCGATTTTTGTGTCTGGAAGCATTGCCCGTATCGAATCGATATACATGTCACATGTTGCAGCATAATCTTCCGCCGTGGGGTAATGACTGATGCTATGGTCATTGCCGGCTTTCCCCATTTCGTCTCCGAGTCTAATTCTTTCAATTTTAACCCCATTTTCCTTCGCCGATTGTAAGTCTGCCAATTGCTTGGACATACTGCTACTGATCATATTTAAGCAATAAAGACCTTCAGCTCCAATTTGATCTAACGCATTTTGAAAGTTCTCAGGTGTGATTTCAATCACTGTCGCATTTAATTGCCCCCAATTTAAAGTGATGGTATCTACACAACAGGTGTCTAACACTTCTTGAGGATAAAACCACCCATTTTGCCAATCCCAAATATCTGGGCTTGGCGGATATGCGAGTACATCCGGATACATTGAAGCTACTGAGTCATTGAAAACTTCATTGACCCAAGAGGGGCCTCTCCAGGTTTGGCCACCAAAATTTGCCGTAGGGATCGAACGGTTAAAAGTATCCAGCTCCAATTGGACGACCTGAGAAAAAACGGAACCACTAAGTCCAAGTAACAGAGCAATGGAAAATATGAGTTGTCCTTTATTCATAACAACACTCAATATAACCAAAAGAGCGCAGAAATGCCATTTTTATCACGATGAGTGCTGGAGAGGTGCTGTAATTAATCTCGTCGCACCCAAACACAGTTTCGGAAAATCCCATCACAATTCTCCTTGATCTTGTTGCCTACCACTCTGTAATCTGTCTGCTGAATAGATCCCACAATCCCGTAAAATTGAATTGAAGAACTGTCCGGGTAGAGCATTAATCTCAGGAGTGTATCCATCTGTAAGAAATCATATGTTCCAGAGTGACTTTCACCATTTCCATAGCCAAAGCGATAATAACCAGGACTTCCATCACTGACATTGAAGTTCTCAAAGACCATCAAATCCGGTCCGTTGTCTTCACAATTGGGACATCCTCTGTCCGCATCAATCTCGTAGGTGCCAATAATTTTCTCTTGAACGGGCTTGCATCCCATCCAAACCGAAGAAATGATAAGAATGTAACCCAATGTCTTCATACCGTAAATATCGAAAATTACCGTCAGTTACAAACTACTTGTCTGTAGTTATTTAGAAGCACATTCACGTAAGCTTAGTTCCCACTTTCCTGACACATTAAATTAATTAATTCAATCACCATGTAGTCATCTTGAGGTTGACCATCAATTTCAAAGGCATTGATTTCCCAGGATTGATCTTCATACACACTGAACTGAACGAGTGAAAAAGCTGCGGCATTGTCATACAAAATGTTTCCTGTAACATTTATGTAATAATAACCGTCTTCTGCGAAGAAGCTATCCCAAGATGGGTTCGCAAAAAAATTCTGAACCAAAACTTCTACAGTCGTTTCTTCGCAAAGGTCAAAATAGCCCTCTTTCACAATGTCTTCCCAAGAACCCGTGACAACGGGTGTTGTTTCAGGCAATTCATTTGAAACGATAATAGATTCGTTTGAATCTGCGATAGAATCGGCTGCCCAAATTGCACTCATCATTTCATAAAGCACCAACAGAGAGTCTGTCTGTTGATGGGATATGGAGAGCAATTCGTTTTTTTTGTGAATCGTGTCACTTAGCGCGCTTAGTTTATAAATCAAGGAATCACGCTCAATTTCTGTTTCAAACTTCTCATCCTCGATTTTACTTTTTTCTTGCAAAAGCCTGACCACCTCTGTTGCTAAATCACTTTTTTCCTGACTTAGTTGATACATTTCCTTCATCTGATCCGACAACGTTTGTTCGTTCGTTATTCGTTCATTCATGAGCACCTCAGAGAGACTGTCTACCCTAAGATTTAGTGTGGCAATCTGCTCTTTTTTAGATTGAGCCGTTAACAACAGCGGAACAACAAGTAGAATAGTGAAAAGGAAATATCTCATAACATTGGTTTTAAGACTTCTAATGTACTAAAAGACACGGCATACTCTCACGCTTAAGTCTTTGAATCTCTATCCCAAGCAAAACGCTATCGTTTCAGCTTAGCTATCCTCAAACATCACCGAAAGAACTTAAGAATAGCATAAATCTTGAGAGCTGCGACACATTAAATCGATTGATGCAATTCAATATGATGATCAACTCCAATTATGTTTTTCAAAGATATTATTCTGATGATAAGGTTCATTTGATCACCAGCTTTTTCGCAGACTGTTTGGTCGGGGAATTTACCTTAACCAGATAAACTCCAGCTGAAAAATCACTGACATCAATCGTTTGGCCCACCCAGAAATCATTCAACACCTCTCTCCCTTGAAAATCAAAAATGCTGAAATTCGTGTGATAGGGACAATTCGTGAATGACAATGAATGCGAAGCAGGGTTGGGACTTATCTCCCATGCGACCTCATTTGATGTGGCGTATAAATAAGGCGTATCTGTGTTGGTTGGATTTCCATAAATATAATACTCGTATTCTGCTCTGGCAGGCATAAGCGACATGGCTTCGGTGTTGGAGGCGCTGATATAAAATTTAATGTCAGCGCCATCAATATTTGGCATAGGGATAGAAAAAATATCATCAGAGGCGAATTCATCCCCTTGGGTGCCGTCATCCACCATCACTGTTGATTCGAAACTACTGGCTATTGAATTTGTGGTCCATCGCAATTGAACTTCGTCTGCATCATATGCTTCAATATGTGCGACACCATTTACAACACTCAGATTCCCCAAGATGGGCGCTGGAGAAAGAATTTCTGAATGGGAAGATAAAAATGCCATTCTTGCTTCGATGGTGCTCAATATTCCGGCAAACCCCCAATTGAAACTTGTGGACCAAAAAGCCTCTTGCACATTGGACGAATAGTCTTCCATACCGAACAAACTATTTGAATCATTTGAGGCAAAAGAAGATGCGATATCCTGCAACTGACTTACATTTTGAGAGATCTCATCTTGATTCATTGACTCCTCCATGACCGTTCTGATGTGGGCGACAAATTGTTTTCTATACTTCGGAGTGTTGTAAATCAACTCTATCAAGGGTCTGTAGTCAGAATTATCCCAGCCTCCAAAAAAGGGGTCGAAATGATAGATGTCATTGGGACTGAAAAAACTATACCCCATTATCGCACCGCCGAACGCATTGTCTAAGTCCCAGGGGATCATTTGAAATCGACCTTCTACATCTTGATATATGTAGTAATTGTGAACGTAATAGCCATTGTAGGTATCTAAGTTGTTCGTGACGGTATTTACAGCCATCGCCCATATAACTCTGTCCATGTTGATGACATCCTCGATATTCTCAGGCATAAATTCTAATGTAGAAATCAGATTCATCAACTCGCCCCATCCATACTCAGATTTCAATGTGTAACTGTCATAATAGCTTGTGGAGTCTGATCCCAAATACGCTAATGAGGGCGTCCCGCCTTCTGTCCCATCTCCATTTTCATCACAAAAGACCCCTGCCCCATCACATTTAAAGAGCACGCCTTCATTTTCGCCAAAATGCTTCTCTAAAAACTGCTTGTTAATCGATTCTGTATTTACATAAAGGCCAGTGTAAATGTCCTGTGTATGGAGCGCTACTAAATTTATTTCTGGTGTAGGCAAGTATTTTCTATAGATGCGGCTCGCGATAAATTCTTTAGAGTAAGTAGGATCTAGCCAAGCGTTTGCCAACTTGATTTTTTTATAATCCATCAGCTTCTGTCCTGATATCCAGTAATTCATATCTAGGTTATAAGGAACTTTGACACTGTTTTGTTGGTATGGCAGGCAGAATGTTGAGTTGCCTTTATATCTCACCCCTACGCTATCTAATGTCGTTCCATTGAAGGTGACAGCAGCAGGAATTCTCAATGAAGGCGTATTGAAAAACGCATCAGTCAATATGTTATGGTAGTCGTCATTTTCGAAGTTAATATGCATCTCTCTAACTACCGTAGACTCGAAAAGACCACCATCTTCATCGTATAAGGTTTGGGGGTCAAACAACGTCAACACCTGTGCTGAAAATGACACCGTGAGCAAACATGCCCAAACCACAAATACATATCTCATAGTTTTAGATTTTAGATTTGTAAGTTAAGGATATTCTGATGTTTTGACTTGGTGGATGTGAGAGTTTAAAACTTAAAAATGTGTGTGAATTGTAACCATCGCTTAAATTCATAAGCCAGATCGTTAAAGGCGTTCAACATAAATGATTTAAATTCGTGATATGAAATACATTTATACTCTACTTGTCATTTTTTTTCTCGCTGTAGGCATTGTGGGCTGCGACACATTAAATCGATTGACGCAATTTAATATGACGATTAACTCCGAGTGGGTGTTCCAATCGACTTTAAACCTAAACCTCCCCATCGATCTGATTGTGCCAGACATTGAAACAAATGCATCCTCAACATTTGAAGGAGAGGGCACAGTTGCAGAACTTGTTGAAGATATTCAATTGGAGGGCCTTGTCATTCAATTAAATTCGCCCAACACTGAGGACTTTAGTTTTCTTGAATCTTTGGAAGTCTTCATTCAATCAGAAGGTCAAATCGAACAACGTATTGCTGTTGCTGAAGTCATTTCAGACAATGTAGGCAACACCCTTGAGTTAGATGTTGAATCTGTGAACTTAACTGCGTATGTAGCCTCTGAAACCTTTTCTCTTCGGTTCAATTCTGTGATTGATGAGATTGTCACGCAAGACATGACGATCGCTATTGCTGCGACATTTATGGTTGATGCTAAGCTTTTATAAGAATTATTAGCAATTGTCACCAAATACACTAAGTATTAATAATATATCTGCAACTGTGACGTACCCATCCTGATTTACATCATGGGCGCATGATGATGAACATCCGAATTCACTTAGTACAAGTAATACATCCTGCACACTTACAACGCCATCAGAGTTTAAATCCTCACTGCATAATGTGTCACAGACTCCATCTCCGTTAATGTCATTGAGGCATTCACAATAACAGTCTTCGTATGTCACACAATTTACTTCATCAACATCAATGAAGGTCACGGTATAGGTTAATGGATCCAAAATCTCACATCCACAATCAACGACGACATATTCCATCGTTTCGCACGCGTCACAAATACCATCTTCATCTAAATCTCCAGCTGTACAATTGCCATCACAATCATACCCGAACTCAGCGAAAATACAGCTCCCATCATCTGTGATGGCATTAGAATCATAGTTGCAGGCTGTTGAATCTGTACATCCGTTGTAAACGACAGAAGTGTCAGTGATTTTATAAATATTCCCATTGTAAAGCCCCGCATAGTATAATTCTCCATTGTTATCTTCTCCAAATGTGGCAACATATGGTGTATTAATTGACGTTAGAGATACACTTTGTGTATTAGAATCAAACAGCCAGAATTCTGCAGAACAAAAATCAGAGAAAATATACTTTCCAACTAAATTTGGATACTGACTCCCCCTGTATATATATCCTCCTGTTACAGAACACCCACCGTTGTTATGATTATATTCATGAATGGGGAACGTATATAACGAAGCGCTCCCACACCCTGAAGTGTTATATGCATTCGTTCCTTCATAACATCTCCATCCATAATTCTCACCTCCATTTCCAGCAAGTTCAAAATCAATCTCTTCCATAGCGGTTTGTCCTACATCTCCTATCCACATATCGCCAGAATCTCTATCAAATGAAAACCTCCAAGGATTACGCAATCCAAGTGACCAAATTTCTGGAGCATAGCTACTGTTATTGATGAATGGATTGTCTGAAGGGATAAAATAAGGTGACGAATTACTTATGCCGTTGACGTCAATACGCAACATTTTTCCGAGAAGACTCTGGGTGTTTTGAGAATTCGCGTAAGGATCTCCGCCAGACCCACCATCACCTGTTCCGATATATAAATAACCATCGACGGGGCTGAAGGCAATTTCTCCGCCATTGTGATTGGAGAAAGGTTGCGCGATGACTAGGATGATTAATTCGCTATTTATACTTACTGTTCCATTACTCGCTACAGTAAATCTAGAAATCGTCGTCGCACCACTGTTGTTTGTATAATTCACAAAAAAGTAACCATAACCATTGACTGCAAAGTCAGGGTGAAATGCAAGACCCAATAAACCTTGCTCGTTTGCTGAGTTCCCCACCAATTGGGTCATGTTTAACAGCGTACTTGTACTTCCATTTTCGATGACCTTTATGATTCCGGGCTGCTCAACGACAAAGAGTCTATCGTCTCCTGCATGTTTTATCGCAACGGGTTCATTAAAACCTGAAGCAAATAGTTCAGACACTAAAGTTTGTGACTGTAAGCCTACCGAGCTAAATAAAGCAAATATTATAAGTATAAATCTATTCATGTCAAAGTGTTATTAGATTCTAATTTACGCAAAAAACCATGGATTACCTTCACCTCTTGGCGCGGATATTCTAAATAACTTGAATTCTGAGACGGTTGCCACCACTAATAATCCAGCAACTATTCTTTCAACAATTGACATTGATTGAAAGCATTTACGCCGTCATTTATATGCTTTTCTATCTTTTGATTTCTCTCTGAAATAAAGAATAAAACACTACCACCTAGCGCAGAATGGAGCACCCTTTTTGTGGTGATGTTCATCACAAATAATCCATATGTAATTTCTCCAATACCAATCTGTGACAATATGAAGTTCCAAGTCCTCATTCTTTTTGCCTTTGCAAAATGTTGCTTTGCGACATCACAATTGAGGTCTGACAGTTTTAATGCTTGGCCAGGTCGAATCTTTACACCTTGAAATACAACCTTATGACTCCCTTCGACATACATTAATTCTTGTGAAAAAACCGAATCTGTGAGAAGAAGTGACAATATAAAAATGAAACAATAATATTTTATCATAATCAGGATTTACGCCTTTAACACAATGTAAGCACAAGATTAGACACAGTAAAAAAAATCCTTGGATTTATCCAATTACTTTTGAGTTGTAAAATCGTACAGACGACTTAGGCTTGGATATACAGAAGCCTTCCTTTAATTTCCTAACCCCATACCCCCTCCTCTGATCACGCCGATGTGATGGAAAAAGAGTTTGAAAAGCTGATGGGATATTGATAATTTAATCCATGATGCAACGCGCAGAAAAACCGTTGGCTCGATTGTCGTAGCCTCTCCTGACACTGATCTCGCTGAAGTTCATTGTACGTAACCAAGAGTAAGAATCTGACTCTGAAGCAGACCACCAGTCCCCATAGTTCCCATAGTAGTTGAAGCCACCATTGATGATGGATCCGCCTGGCAAACCATTAAATCCGCTTGAATTAGAGCCGTTACCGCCGCCATTCCACCCAGAAGTTGATTTCATATAATCACCCACTGGAGAGCCTCTCCAACCCTCACTCGAAGCATCAGCCTCATTCATACCCAATGAAATCTCCATAGTCTGCCATTCACCATCTGATGGAATATGCCATCCGCTTGGACATATACCTTCTGTCATAACTGCAGGCCAGTTGTAGAGAACTCCGTAAGTAGCATAGTTAGATGTCGCATTAGCAGCTTCGATATCTGTGCCATCATAGTCGTAAACATAATAGTAAGGCTCTGTAGTAGAATAAGAATTTGAAGGCGATACCTCAGGTAGGTAACGGCAGTTTTCAGAGAACCAACACTGATCACCGATTTGAACTGTAGAGTATTCATAGCCTTCGTGAGAGACAAGGTCTCCACAAGTGAATTCAGCAACAGCACAATCTCCATAAGCAGAGAGGATATCCATTAAGTCGTTAAGG
>CAJXHE010000039.1 GCA_913051865.1 uncultured Flavobacteriales bacterium | reverse complement strand
CCCCATGCGCATCCACATCTCCATCAACAGCATAGAGACTTCCCCTGCCTGTACCGTATGTGTAATCAATGTCTCTGGGCACGACAAATTCAAATTCAAAAACCCCATCTATCACACTCGCAACGCCTTTGTGGATGACGTTACGATACATTGTATAAGAGAACGCTCCCGCCACATTGTCATTGTCTAAAGTGCTGATTTGAGAGCGCTTGTCAAAAACCTTGGGATAAACAAATCCGTTAAAATCATGCAATGTATCCCCCGAAGACGTCCCGACAAAACCTCTCATTTGAACGAGGTCTAAGGATTTGATCGTATCGGGTATTTCAGTCACATATACACTGTGAGTTGGATATGCCAATTGCATTGCCGGATCTCCCAATAGAGAGAAGTTCCTCATATTAGTTACACTCGTAACGTCTGAGCTGTTTTTTGTGTCCTTGCAAATATCTCCCAGACATCTTAACTGCCCTGTTCCTTCATCTTCATCAAGAACTGTTTTGAAAAAAGCAGTATTGAGCTCTTGATTCCCTCCGCTAAACACAGTACGTGTGGTCGTCAGCATGCCTACCGCTCCGCCATTAGGATTAAACACGATCATTTCCCCTGCCGATTCAACTTCGGGATCGTCATATCTGGACAATTCACACGTCGCAGTCATAAAGACAGGCAAACGCTTCTTGTTCGTCCACTCCCTAATCGTCGTCGTATTGAGAATGCGCTCATGCGCCCAGCCTCTGTCACCTCCATGACCGATATAATCAATAATTAAAGCCCCTTCTTCAACTTTCCGAGCTATTTCTGCTTCTGCTTCATCATATCTTTCTCCTCCGGGTGTCGCATCTTGTATATATGAGTCTGGATATATTTTGATGACATCGTATTCATTGTGCGCTTCTGAAACGCGATCAGAATGCACCTCACTGTCAGACATATGACGCCAACCATCATTGTTGTTGCCATCTTGATCGTCAGTCACAAATATTATCCTGTTGCGCCAAGGGCCAAAAGTGGTCGATGACCCCTCTGTTTCGCATCCTGCTCCAGCAGTAGAATCCTCATTATCACCTGAATACGTTTCTACTTTAGACACAAATGCAAGGGCTTGCGCCAAAGTTGGAGCGGGAATACGCCCCACACCTATTGCAAGTTTGTCACCAGCAGATTCTCCCATTCCTTCTTCTAACAGCCCAAAATAATCATCCGTCACATAGCTACTTACTGTGCTTTCTGAATTGGCGCTCTGAAACGTGAGAAGATTAAGCCCATCAGGGTCAAGGTTTCGATTAAAGTATGAACCGTCGCCCATCAGCTGAAGATATTTGGGCTTATCATCATCACTTTCCGCCCTCTCCCACAGCATCATCATGAGCATTTTCAACGCGGTGGGATCTGGAGAACCTGAAGAATATGCATTAAAAACTTCGCGTTGATTCACTACTGCCACACGCATTCCCTGATTTGCATGTAGCGTAGCAAGTCTGCGTGCTGCTGAGTCCAAAAACGGAACAGTTACAATGACCAAATCTAAATGACCTAAGCCATGCAAATCAAGGTTTTCAGCTGCCCCCATAGGTCTTACGCTCTTTGCGGCACCATATCTAAAGGCGAGAAAACGCCTTGTTGTATCCTGTCTGGATTTCCAAGTCGTTACATCTCCTTCTTGGCTTAGGAAATTCCGAGAAGGAGAAAGAGGGTCCGTGACGTCCCAGATTTGGTCGACAGAAGAAGATTCCGACAAACGATATCTGGCAGCATTATTGACCGAAATGTTTTCTGTGCCATTTATGAAAAATTGACCGCTTGAAAAAACCAATGCCTGCCTTGCCTGTACCCTGACATAATCGATCCAACCCTCAGCATCCGCATTTCCTGGTTCAAAAGACATCTCAACATTAACACCATCACCACTCATAGGAACATGGACCGACAGGTTTCGTTTCTGAGCGAGCAACAAACTGCTTTCGCTCAGAGAGATGTCAGTGGTGCTTACCTCTGTCCCATTACACTCCATCAAGTAATTGCTTGTAGCACCAAGGGTTCTTCCTGCTATTCTTGAATCCACCCATCCAGAATCACCAATGAGATTGGGGATATTAAATGAAAAACCATAGATCTGACTCCCTAAGCTGGTAAAGCGTTCGCCATAAAATTCTCTACCACTCTTCGCAATGTTATAAGACTCTATTTCGTGAAATTCTTTTGCCAAATGACTGTCTAATTCATCTAAAACTGGCAACGACACATCTGTGGCGCTTTCAATCCGACTCCCGAACACATTTTGAGGACCGTTGATTCTAAGAAAGTAATACGCACTGTCAGACCAAGGGTTGAGTTCGTGTTGCCATCTTTCTGAAGATGCACTCCATTTCCAAGAATCTACACCCGAAGCATAAAAATAAATGGCGTCCTCTTGATTAAATACACCATCTGTAGCGCCATCTGCATGGACTTTGATTAATGGCAAGTCTAAAGGTCTGTCATCATCATTTTGAAATGGCAAAGCTCTGCCTCCTCCTCCAAACAATTGAATGGCCGCGAAATCAATGGTGTCTGGATTCACGCCGGAAGCGACCAAGTCAGCGTAGCCGATCTTAAAAATACCCTCCTGGCCTGTAGCAAATTTCAGCCAGGCACCCTCGGATAAAACCGAATGTTCTGGCCATACTCTTTGAAACCTACTCCCCCCCACAGGTGAACTCCCTAGCATGCCTGACCAATGCGTCAGTTTCTCTAGCGCCCCATCATTGTTTATTCTGTATTTGGGAGATCTGAACTGCGCATACCATTCTTTAGAATGCGTCCCCCTCACAATTCTCCAACCCGTTTGAACATCATCGACAATCTCCACTTCAGTGTTGCCTTGAACAAGTGCCCAATTCAAATCTTGATCGAGCACTTCAATTCCGGGCCAATGTGATGGAATTTTGACTTCACCAATGACAAAATTGAAGTTTTCGTCATCAAACGACAAATCTGCAACAACAACTTCACCTAAAACCGACAAATCATCTTGCCCTAAAACACCAAATACAAAACTGATATTTAAGCTGAAAAGCAGAGCGAATAAACGAAGTCGTGTGAATATCATTTTAAGCTATATGTAATTTATAATTATAATAATGCCAAATTTCGGGCACAATCATGAAACAAACGCAAACAATACAAGGTTATTGCCACCGTAAAGTCGGTAAAATTTCCGTATTATTGTGGGTTCAATGGGAACCTCTATGTTGAAAACACCTCTAATATCCGTTTTTGGATTCGCGCTTCTTGCGGGAATCATGCTTGTTTGTACATCCAATGATGCGCATGCACAAGATCCAGAATTCACACAATACTACGCGAACCCTCTGTTCTTAAACCCCGCTTTTGCTGGGTCCGACAGATGCCCTCGCATGGTGATGGCATACCGAAACCAATGGCCTGCCATGAGTGGATCCTATGTCACTCAAGCTGTTTCTTACGACCAGCACCTTCAAAGTATTCAAGGTGGTTTAGGTCTTACCGTCTTGCGTGATCAGGCTGGCCAAAACACACTTTCTACGACTCGAGTCACTGGAATGTATGCATATCAGCAAGCGCTTACCCGTAAGATTTCGATACGCGCAGCACTGGAAGCAAGTTATTTTCAAAAAGCGCTCGATTGGAGCAATCTGACATTTGGTGACATGATCGATCCGCGTCGTGGATTCATCTATGAAACCCAAGACACACCCAGAGGTGGCACAGTTCAAAATGTAGATTTCGGTGCTGGGATGCTGGTATTCACAGAGAAATTTCATCTCGGGTTCGCTGCTCACCATTTGAACGAACCCAATGAGTCATTGGTTGTCGGATTAAGTCGTTTACCGATGAAACTCACCATTCATGGAGGCGGTAAATTCCCTTTAAAGACAAATATTCGCAGAGAAGTTGTCGCATCTATCTCCCCAAGTTTTCTCTTCCGCCAACAAGGTGAGTTTAAGCAAATGAATCTCGGCCTATTCGTCAATAAAGGGCCTCTCTTTGGCGGGGTTTGGTATCGAGGCGTTGTTTTCACTGACTACCGCGATGCTTTAATAGCTGTGGTTGGAGTAGAAACCGACATCATGCGTTTCGGGTACAGTTACGATATAACAATATCAGAGCTAACGCCTGCCACAGGTGGTGCTCACGAGCTAAGTATGACATTAAAGTTCGATTGTTCACAAAAAAAAGGCAAGTTCCGCAAAATACCTTGCCCTACTTTTTAGTTATATATGAACCTATAGATCTATTATCGGTCAAGCTAACCTGCAAGAACGATAAACTAACATTCTCAAAATATATATAAGATGACCTGGAAAAATTCCTCAAGCATTCTTTCGCTTTTCATAATACTGACAGTGCTTACTGGCTGTTACTACGAGCGTTCTGGCGCTACGGGATGGGCTTACAACGACGCCGCAAATGGTGGTTTTGAAAAAAGCACATTCTTTGAACAACAAACTGGCCCCGGATTGATTCTTGTCGAAGGAGGAACATTCACCATGGGACAAGTCGAAGACGATTTGATGGGATCATGGGACAATTCACCGCGCAGGGTCACTGTTTCAACTTTTTACATGGATGAAACCGAAGTGACAAATCATTTTTGGCTAGAATACATCAACTGGTTAGAGCGCATTTATGGTGACAACAACTCTGAAATAGTAGAAAGAGCGCTTCCTGACACACTTGCTTGGCGTGAAAAACTGGCATACAACGAGCCATTGGTCAAATACTACCTGAGACACCCTGCTTACCGTGAGTATCCAGTTGTGGGTGTTTCGTGGAGACAAGCAAATGAATTCTGTAAATGGCGTACCGACCGTGTAAATGAAGGTATTCTCATCAGAGAGGGACTGTTGGTTGACAATCCATATGGTCAATCAGATATAGAGCACTTTACCACAGAGACATATCTGAATAACCAGTATGTTGGAACTGGGGAAGTAGAAGGTGTGAAATCCTATGGCCAATCTGAATACCGTGACATCGCACTTGAAGATGGCTTGCTACTCCCTGACTACAGATTACCTACAGAAGCAGAGTGGGAATATGCTGCACTCGGGCTTATAGGCAACAGCTACGGCGAACTCATTGAAGAGCGAAGAACATATCCATGGGACGGGCACTACATCAGAAATGATGAACTGAGATCGAAAGAATACGGAAACATCAACGCGAACTTTGTACGTGGACGTGGTGATTTCATGGGTATTGCTGGCGATCTAGATGATTTCGGCGACATTACTGTGGATGTTCATCAATATGCGCCAAACGATTACGGGCTATTTAATATGGCCGGAAATGTCAACGAATGGGTGATGGATGTTTACCGTCCGTTTTCAAGTTTAGACAACGAGGAATTCCGTCCATTCAGAGGGAACAATTACCAAACAAAGGTGCTTAATGCTGAAGGAGATCCTGATGAAAAATACGAGTATGTTGTTTACGACCTGAACCGCATTGGAAATTTCCTATCCGATTACAGAACAGAAAAAGGCAGAGGAGGAAGTGGATTCGGAGATGAAGATGCGAATCTGTTAGATAATGTAGAAGTCGCAGTTGAAGATGCGCTTGAAAAAAGTCAGGATAATCAAGATGAGGAAAGTGTGATGACTTTGATGGCTGACGCGATGGAAGTCATTAAAGACAGCGAAGCATTAATCGCAGCTGACTTGAGAAAAGGGTTCAGTGAAAATATTATTGCTGTTCCAGGTGATATGAAATACCGTGACGTCACTTTGGAAGAAAATCTGGGTCGCTCAAACTACCGCGTCTCTGACAACATTGACTTCAGAGACGGAGACACACATAGCTCTACATCATATAATACGCCAGAGGATGCAAATGCAAATTCGAGTCGCATGTACGATTACGGAAAGTCGACATTGGTCAATAACGAATCTCGCGTATACAAAGGAGGAAGTTGGAATGATCGAGCATATTGGCTCGTGCCAGGCACCAGACGTTTTTTAGACGAAAGAAAATCTTCGTCAACTGTAGGTTTCCGCTGCGCAATGACGCGTGTAGGGGCACCAGTACCTTTCCAAGGTCAATAAACGAAACGTATACAAAGACTTGAGACATGAATAAAAGCCCCAACGTACAATCGTACGTTGGGGCTTTTTAGTTGAGACATATCAGGAGTTTATAAATGAATTTAGAAAAAATATATAACCTTTATCGGGAAGCAGAACATGGTGTAACTACAGACACCCGAAAATGCGGACCCGGGATGTTGTTTTTTGCAATTAAGGGAGGAAATTTTGATGGCAACACGTTTGCAAAAGAAGCCTTAAAAAAGGGATGTATTGCATCCGTTGTAGATGACGTGGAGATGGGTAAATCAGAGGGGATGGTTTATGTAGATAACGTCCTTGAGACGATTCAGAAATTGGCGACAATGCACCGAAGAAACTTCAATATCCCTGTTTTGGGACTTACTGGAAGCAACGGGAAGACAACCACAAAAGAGCTCATAAAAACTGTTCTGTCGAATAAATACAACGTTCACGCAACTGAAGGAAATTTAAACAACCACCTTGGAGTGCCATTGACCCTTTTATCAATGCCCCTTGATTGTGATTTCCTAGTGGTTGAAATGGGGGCAAATCACATGGGTGAAATCGCAGAATTGGCAAACATTGCTGAGCCAAATTTCGGCATCATCACAAATATAGGTTTGGCTCATTTAGAAGGATTTGGAAGTGCCGAAGGCGTGAAAAAAGGAAAGACGGAGCTTTTTGATTACCTACGCAGTACTAAGAATTCAGATGGAAGTCACAAAATGAGCTTTGTACATGGAGGACATCCTGTATTACTTGAAGTGTCAAATGGTATGGAGAGAACCATCTTTGGAACTGATCAAGAAAAACCACGGGTTGTGTTTAACGGAGAAGGAATGAAACGCCAATTTATATGGGATGAAGATGGCTACAAAAGCAATCCAGCCCCGATTCAATTGGAGGGCGATTACAATCTCGATAACATTGCTGCAGCAATCGCTGTGGGACGGTTCTTCGGTGTCAAAAGAGCTGATGTAACCGCTTCTATCAGCAACTATGTTCCAACAAATAACAGATCACAGACGATCAAGACAGAATTCAATGAGATTGTTTTAGATGCTTACAATGCAAATCCATCAAGCATGGAGGAAGCGCTTAAATCCTTCGCATTGCACAAAGAGCATCCGCGATTGGTGATTCTAGGTGACATGCGAGAACTCGGGACACATTCAATGCATTCACATTCCAGAATCGTGGTTCTTTGTCATGAATTGGCGTTAGATGCCATCTTTGTGGGGAATGAATTTCATTCAGCCTCAAAAGACAATAAGACGGGACGTTTCTTCTCTTCCGTAGAGAAAATAATCTCAGAAATTGAGGGTGGGAAGATCAAAGGGAAAAATATTTTACTAAAAGGAAGTAGAGGAATGGCAATGGAACGTTTACTCCCCCTCCTCTAATCATATCTTTGCGACAATGGATTTGATCGAAGAATTAAAATGGCGGGGCATGCTACACGACATCATGCCCGGGCTCGAAGACCAATTAAAAAAGGAAGTGACCACGGGATACGTGGGGTTTGACCCTACAGCGGACTCGCTTCATATCGGAAATCTCGTTCCGGTGATGCTTCTTGTGCATTGGCAAAGAGCAGGGCACAAACCCATGGTTTTGGTGGGTGGAGCGACTGGAATGGTCGGGGATCCAAGCGGCAAGACCAAAGAAAGACAGCTTCTGGATTTGGAAGTCATGCAACACAATCTTGACTGTCAAAAAGCGCAATTGAGTCGTTTTTTAGATTTTGAAGGAGAGAATGGCGCGGAAGTCGTCAATAACTTTGATTGGTTTAAGCAGATAAACTTTCTTGAATTCATTCGAGACGTGGGGAAACACATCACTGTTAATTACATGATGTCAAAAGACAGTGTGAAAAACAGACTTGAATCAGGGATGAGTTTTACGGAGTTCTCTTACCAACTTGTTCAGGGGTACGATTTCTACCACCTCTGGAAGAATGAAAACTGCATGGTGCAAATGGGTGGCAGTGACCAATGGGGAAATATTGTGACTGGCACTGAACTTATTCGTAAAAAAGGTTCAGGTCAAGCATTTGCTCTGACAGCACCGCTGCTCACAAAGGCCGATGGAAGTAAGTTTGGAAAGTCTGAAGGAGGGAATATTTGGATCGACAAAAAGAAAACGTCTGCGTACAAATTCTACCAGTACTGGATCAATTCCGCAGATGAAGATTCGGGGAAGTATATCAGAATATTTACGTTAAAAGGAAAGGAGGAAATTGAATCTCTTGAAGCTCAGCATGCTGAAAACCCACGTGCGAGAATCCTCCAAAAAGCATTGGCCGAGGACATCACGCTTCGCATACACGGACAAGAGGATTTAAAGACCGCAATTGCGGCGTCTGGTATTTTGTTTGGTAAAAGCGTCAAGGCTGACTTAGAAGCGTTACCTGAATCGGAGTTTTTATCTGTCTTTGAAGGTGTGGACAAAACGACCATCAAGGCCGATGCGCTATCACATGGGATAGGGATTGTAGAATTACTGAGTGAACTCACTGGCTTCCTCCCTTCAAAAGGTGAGGCGAGACGCGCATTGAAGGAAAACAGTATAAGAGTCAACAAAGATCTTGTCGATGACAAGACGTCTATTACAACATCCGACCTGCTGAATGGCCGTCAATTGCTTCTCCAAAGAGGCAAGAAGACCTATTTCCTTGTATCAGTCGAATGACTCAGAGCGACAGCAGATTACACCCCCTCACTTCTGCGTGATCAAATCTACCGAGTACTTCAAACATAGGCGTGTCTTCGTTGACTTTCATGCGCCCTAAGTCAGAGGTGGAGATAAACGCACAACTGTCAATATTTGCCAAATCAATGATCTGCAACCTGCCAGTTCTCCCAGGATTCAATATACATCCTGGATCAGCAGGGTCTCTCACGACCACTCTCATCCATGGTGGCGATTGAAAGAATCGACCATCAAGACTGTAAGCCTGAGACAAAAGCTCAGTCATTCCATATTCACTAATTATTCTTGCAAACGGAAGTACACTTTGAATTCTAGCATGAACTTCTTCTCGGATAGGTTCTCGACCATGACCCTTCATACCTCCTGTCTCAATGATGGTAAAAGACCAGCCTTTTTCAACTCCTTTTTTTGCCCAAACGCCTGCTTCAACTCCCTCTAGCCATTTTAAAAGCGCGTGGGTAACACCTATTACAACGACATTTTCATCTCTGTTAATCGACTTCTCAAGTTCTGCTTCTAAGGCTCTGTGATTGTCTAAATAGAACTTATCCTCATGACCTGATATGCGCATAAATGATTTTGCCATGGCGACAAGAGAGGCATCTTCTCTTTCAATATATCCAGGCAAAAGCGCATAAAAAACAGAGGCCTTTACAGGACATACCAATTGACTATAGATGCGATTGGAGATTTCATGATACCACTCTAAAGACCGAACAAGATGCTTTGAACGAGATTGTACCTGCGTTGTTCCGGAACTGCGATAGATGGCTTCAGGATTGAATACACCAGTACAGATGTCATGATCACGAAAAGATTCCACCGGAAGACAGGGAATGTCACTTAATTCTCTGACGTCCTCCGGATGAACTTGAAGGAGATCGGTGAAGTTTTTATAGACTTTGTTATTTTGGTACTGAAATCTAAAGACATCTAAGGCGAGTGACTGAAAATCTTCCTCACCAGCACTAAATCCAAGATCTCGCACACGAGAAATTAACTTATTTCGAGTTTTATCAGTGGAATTTTCAGATAAATTCATGGGCGCAAGTTCGGAAGTGCTAGCTTTGAATTAATGAAAAACGTCAATTTTAGTTCTCGCGGCATCTTAATATGTGTGCTTTTTGCTTCTTTTGGGCTATCTGGCTGCATTCCAGATCCCAATTACCCCATTGAGCCTGAAATTGAATTCCTTTCTTTTGTTGTTGATGAAAGTGAAAATGCGGTGCTGTCTATTCATTTTACGGATGGCGATGGGGATTTGGGATTAAATCAAAGCGACACACTTGCGCCATATTGTAGCACATGTGAACATCACTTCAATCTGAAATGTGAATACGACGAACTCCGAAATGGTGAGTGGACGCACATCCCATTAATTCCTGCCCAAGGACAGGTTCCATTTTACTACCGGGTGCCTCGCGTTGAACCCTCCGGAACTCATCCTGCGCTTAATGGCACGATTGAAATAGCGATGAACACCTGGTACCTTCAATCTGAATTCGATACATTGAGATTCAGAATGACGCTAGAAGATCGAGATCTGAATATCTCCAATCCAGACACGACACGGCTAATTGTAAAGTAGAAGATTGTTTCGCACTAAAATGGGCACCCTTTACGAGTGCCCATTTCTCTATACAAATAGAGTACGATCAGAAAGTCCGATATCTATATTATATATGCTGTTAACAGTTTTGACCGAAGGCAGAAAGGAATAAAAGAAGATCGGCCGCTGTGATCGTTCCGTCATTATTTATATCTGCTGGGCAATCACTTCCTGCGGGAGCGAAAGTACAAGTACCATCATCTACAGTAGCTCCATTCGTGAAGTTCTCAGCATCAGTGTACGTACACCCATAGCAGTCGTACGTACAAGTTTCATTGTCTGCCAAATATGCAGTCGCATTGTAATTACAAGCTTCAGCATCGTTACATCCAAAAGCAGATGAGTTAGCCGCTCCAGGTGTGCCTCCATCAACCCAAGACGCTTGCCAGTTATTTCCAAACGCGTTATCTGCAGAAATTGTTCCTGCAATATAAGTAGCGAGAATTTCAGGAATATATTCTAAAGAAGATCCGCCACCGTTCGGGTTTCCAATAAGGGTACTGCCTAAAATACTGAAACCTGCACCTGGCCAATCCCCTGATGAAGCATACGTCACTGCATCAACAACATTGCCCCAGGCATCTTCAAGTGAAATTGCTTCACCACCGTTAGAGAAGTTACCTAGCTCCATTTCGAAAACCTGATATCCATTTCCAGAATAGTTAAGCGTTCCTCCACCACCAGCAACAGTAACTATCACAAACTCTCCAGCAGCGATAGATGTTCCTGCTGGGAAAACCAGTCCCAATTGAGGTGAACCAGAAGCAGAGTTAAAGAAATGATATCCGCTCAAATCTGCAGCGAGATCTCCTGAGTTATATAATTCACAGAATTCCCAATCAAAATCTTCACCTTGAGCAATGCTAGAGTTATAATGTATCTCATTGATTAGGATAGAAGGCAAAGTATAGTAACAAAGTGTGTTATCAACGACTGTCGTGTTGACGTTGAAGTTTAATGCAAGTGTGTCAAAACATCCTGTAATGATACAGGTTCCGTCATCTGTCACAGCAGCAGGATCATAATTGTCAGCTGTAGGGTCTGTACATCCGGGGATGTTTGAACAAGAGCCATCATCTTCTGACGCCAAAGGATCATAATTCACAAATGAGACATCCATACACCCAAGACGGACAACGTCCGTTGCAAGTACTGGTAACAATTTCCAAGATCCGTATGAAAAGAAATTCGGGCCAGTGACACGGTAAGTGACACCCAATTCAACAACAGCAGTCATTGCCATATCAACCAATACACTATCTGAAACCGCATCATAACTGTCGGCTATAGTTGCTACCTTGACATTGCCAGATCCATCATCTAAAAGCCAATCTCCGTAACCTGCATCTGCATTAGATACTGGCGCCAATACTTGCGTTAAAACGCTTTCCCACTGCTCGTCATTGACTGCACCAGTAGTAAGGAGCTCAGCTGCTGGAACTGGGTTGCCTGAAGAAACAACTGTTGCAACAGCACCCAGAATTTGGCGTAAGCCATAGACTTCAGATACAGATCCAGAAACCTCAACTAAATCGCCAGCGACTAGACCAGTACCAAGACACCAAATCGCAGAATAGGGTCCTGTACCATTTTGAATAACAAATGAAGCGCTGTTAGCTAATGAGTTTTCAACGTCATAAACAGCTGTGACGACACCGCTCGTTAATACTTGGCCTGTCACAAGTCCGCTTTGAATTTCCTGAATTGTTAAATTTGGAATGTACACACAACTCCCATCATCAGTCGTGGCAGCAACGTCATAGTTAGATGCTCCAGGGTCAGTACACCCACCCGTGTTAACAGCACATCCACTCGTAAAGACATGAGAATCAATGTTGCTCCAGTCGTTAGATGGATTCACAATCCACTCACCATCGAATTCATTTGTACCTGCAGTCTCGAGCCACATTCCAGCGTTACCCGCATTCACGTCAGACTTACGAACCAGTGTGCCATTTTGAGTCGCATTTAAGATACCAGACACTGTGAAGCCAGAACCAGGGTCAGGACCTATGTCACCTATGAGATCTACCAATACAGTATCAGCACCCACAATTTCAGCAAGCGCATAAGTATCGTCGCCATTTGACAAGTATATGTAAGTCATATCTGCAACTGCAAGTATCAATGGGTCTGCAGAAGGGTGCGCTATAATGTATGTGCTGTTTGGAGCAACCGTTGCGCCAGCAGGAAAAGTTAAGGACCAGTAATCAAATTGATCCGTAATATAAAGTGCAGCAGGAGTGTCGCATCCATTGCTACAATTTGCCATTGTGTACTGATCTAGAAATATTGTAGAGCTTGTCGGATTGTAAAGCTCAATGTATTTGTTATTTGAAGACCCTTCTGCGATCTCTGACACAAAAAGCGTGCAAGATGTGCCTGTAAACACACAACTTCCGTCATCCACTGAGGCCGATGAATCGTAATTGTCAGCTGCGTCTGATGTACAACCGAAGAGAAGTACGTCGTTGGCATCACGTGGTTGGATTTTAAATTCTCCAAAGGAATAATCTACAGACCCTGAAACTTGAACACTTGCGCCAACAGTTGTCAGACCAGCAGCGATTGCATTGAATCCTGCATCGTCGAGGACAACTGCGCCAGAAGCATCATTCACAGACCATTCGTTGTTGCCCAAAGCATCACTTTCAACAACGCCAGAAGTTTGGACCAAAACACCTTCCCACTGCTCTGCAGAGACATCTAATGTAGAAAGTACTTCAGAAGCGGGAAGTGCATTGCCTTGACTGTTAATCGTCACTGAAGGCGAAGTGAGTTGTGTTAAGCCGAAATTCTCAGCAACAGTAGCAGACACATCAACCGCATCTCCAACTTGAAGGGCCACATTTGATCCATCTATCCAGATGCCAGAATAAGCGCCAGCGCCATCTTGTATTGTAGCTCTGCTACCATATACTCCTGTAACGACACCTGAAGTCAAAACTGCGACACCCTCAAAAAGAGCTGTTTCTTGACCTATTTGAATGTCCGCGATTAAAGTGTATGGGGAAGCCACACAAGAGCCATCATCGAAATCAGCTGCCTCATTGTAGTTCGGCGCAACTGCATCCGTACATCCACCCAGACCCACAGTTACCGTACCTACCATGCCTAAAGCGGCATGTGATCCTATTGAACAATCATAAGAATAAACGCCCGGTATTGTGAATGTGTGAGAACCAATGCATACACCTGCAGCATCTCCGGACACACTTGCTAAGCCGAAGGATTCAGGGTTTTCGAAAGAGAGACCCGTTTGTGTATCAATGGCTCCATTCACATCGTGAGTACCACCGTTGTTTACCCAGAATACAAGTGTTCCTATATCGACTGTTAAGTCAGCAGGCACGAATGCAAAACTAGATGCAGCAACCTCTGTCCCTTCCAGATTACAAGCGTTTGCGAATGTGCAAGATCCATCATCTTCGTTGGCCGTTGGATCGTAGTTCGTTGCATTTGGATTGGTACAACCTGACACAACAGGACCACAAGATCCAGTAAAGTCATGTGATCCAACACCAGTCCAATCGTTTTGATCTAAAACAATCCACTCTGAATCAGTTGCATCTGTTCCTGCAGAAGCAGTCCAATCGCCACCGTTTCCTTGAATCACTTCAGACTTACGAATCAAAGAGTGATTCTGTGTTCCATTAGAAACTCCAGCAACCTCCCATCCTGAACCAGGATCTGCATCCCATGTTCCAATCATATCTACAATGACGTAGTCTGTCATTTCCCCAGCATCGATATTACTATCTCCATCAGCATCGGTAAACGTACCTCCTTGAACAAGCGCATAGCCATCATCTCCGTTTGACAAACCGGTTCCAGTTTCACCATAAGTATGAAGCCAATCAGCTTCGGTAATTATTACAGGATCCGAAGCACTTCCGTGAACGATAAAGTAAACATCACCCGCAGCAACTACAGCACCTTCAGGGAACATGTTCCAATACTCGTATTCTCCAGGTGTTGTTGGAGCGTTTGAAACATTTGCTAAAGCGAATCCATCTAAGCTTATATCAGCACTCGTTGGGTTGTAAATCTCAAGGTATTTGTTGTTTGAAGTACCCTCTGCATAACCTGAGAAAAACAGTTCACACTGAGCCTGTGTTGTAAATAGCGAAAAGAAAGTAGCTATTAAAAAGAAAATATTAATGCGTTTCATTGGGAACGTTTTGATTTAATGATGACGCAATTTAACGATTTATGTACAAAAAACTGCGTTTCGTGGCGTTTTTATTAACTTTTATCGACACCCCCTATTTCGGGAGCAATTGAAATGTCATGCGGTGAAGGGGCGATGCACCACTTGCCTTAATCGCCTCCCTATGCGCCTTAGTCGGATACCCGAAATTTGAGCTCCATTGATAAGCTGGGTATTCAATGCTTTTTTTGCGCATAAACTGATCCCGATGTGTCTTTGCAAGTATACTCGCAGCGGCAATAGATGCGAACTTAGCGTCGCCCTTAATGATGCAAGTATGAGGTGGCATTGTGGGAGATGAAACAAATCTATTTCCGTCAATAAGGATGTGATCCGGACGAATGAAAAGCGTATCTACAGATTCTCGCATGGCCAAAAATGAGGCCTGAAGGATATTGATTTCATCTATTTTGTCGTGAGAAACGAAAGAAACCGACCACGAAATGGCCCTTGATTCTATTTGAATTCTGAGTTCGTCTCGCTTTTTTTCGGACAGCTTTTTACTGTCGTTTAACCCGAGTTCAGTTGCTGTTTCGAGATCTAAAATAACTGCCGCGGCAACAACAGGTCCCGCGAGACAACCTCTTCCTGCTTCGTCACAACCCGCCTCGATTCGATTTGGTTTGACATACGGAAGCAGCTTCGTCATGCTTCACTTAACATTTCATCCAAGGCATCCGAAAACAGGTGCGCACTCCTCTCCCATGAGAATTCTGAAGCGCGGTTGATGCCTTGTTTAGATTTCTTCTCACGCCAACCTTCATCTACATCAAGTCTCAACAACGCCTCAGCGGCTGCTTTTGCATCAGTCGGACTTACTAAGGCCGCCGCTGCATCCCCACATACTTCTGGAATTGAGGTGGTATTGCTGGCAATTACAGGAATCCCACACGCCATCGCTTCAACAACAGGAACCCCGAAACCTTCGAAAAAAGGTAGATAAAGAAGCGCATCTGCTCCTGCGACAGCACTTACGAGTTCATCGTCGTTTAAGCGCCCTACCCAATGAACATTTGCAGTGTCGAACTCTGCGTAATTCCACATGGCTGCTCCCACTATAACCAGGTCAGACTTACCTCCTAAAAGGCGATATTCCGTGTGCGCTTTAAGCATCCCGTGAATATTCTTTCTGGGATGAATAGAACCCACAAAAACATGGTAGCTATGTCCCGAAGCAAACTTTATTCTTGACGCTTGACGTTTTTCGTAAACCAAAGGTTTGAAAGAAGTATCAGGTGCGTTGGGGATGATTGATATTGAATCTGCATCGATGTGATAGGTTCGAGAAATATCTCCTCTGCTGAATTCAGAAACAGTGCATAATTTTGAAGACTTCCTGGCATATTGAGGAAAACGTGATCTGAAATGTCTTGCAAACCTGGCGGGAAGCCACTCTGGATGATGTTCGAAATTTATATCGTGAATCACATTGAGTTGCGCTACGGAACTTCTCCTTGAAATATATCCATCCGTGGAGACGAAGGCATCCGCGCGCCACTGTTTGAGCTTCCACGTAATGGCATAATCAAACCACAAATCAAACAACCAAGGTCTCCTTGCTGGTGGAAATAAACGGACGGAAGTTGAATTGGGGCCATAGTCAAATTCTACAGGAGGTTTCCTGTCAAAAATGAGAAGAAAAGTGTCATTTGGCCTTGATTTAATCATTCTTTTATAGCACTGATGCGTAAAGCGTCCCGTGCCTTCAAGCTTACCTGGAATTAATAATCTAGCGTTTAAAGCAATCCTTGCCATGTTCCAAAGTTAGAAAACAAAGGGTGGCATAATTGCGACAACTTTAAAGTTTAGTAGTAAGGGAATAACAAACGTAACTTTGCGACGTTCTATTTTCAAAATAACAGATATGACATCAATAAACGAAAACCGTGATTCATCGCGTTTAGACTCGACTCATTTGCTTCTGTTTGTTTACGATAGATTGAGGATTTTTATATTCGTAGGCCTACTTGCTGTCATTATTTCGGCCGGAGTTTCATTGTTAATGGATGAGAAGTTCGAGTCTAGCGTCATCATGTTTGCAACCACTCAAAGTTCGATTGGAGAACAGTTTTTTGAAGAAAGCAAGCAAGGAGATCTATTGGCTTATGGAGAAACGGAGGACGCAGAACGTCTTTTACAACTCCTGAATTCTAATCGTGTCCGATCTCAAATTATAGAAAACCACGACCTTAGTGCACACTATGACATCGACCTTAGTGAATCTGGATCTAGAACACTCCTTCAAAAAGAGTACGACAGCAATGTTGGGGCGGATTTAACCAGGTTTGGCTCTATCAGAATACACGTTTTAGATACAGATCCAAACATTGCAAGGGACATTGCAAATGACCTGGTTTTCTTGGTCGATAGCCTTGCAAATTCACTCAGAAATGACCGCGCTCAAAATGCGTTAATCTTGGCTGAAAGCTCATACAACAATGCTGTTCAAGAAATTCAAGAAGCAGAGGATGGTCTTGGTAAACTTCACGCAGAAGGCATCTATGATTTCGAAGCACAAGTTGAAGGACTCACTGCAGAATATGGAAGAGCTGTGGCAGACAATAACATGAAGGGCGCCAGAATTATTCAAAACGATTTGGAAAGGATTTCGACGTTGGCAAACAAGTACAACAAGTTGACAAATTTTCTAGAGCCGGCCTACGAACAACTCGCCACACTTAAAAAGAGATTCGACCTGATGAAAGTCGATGCCTCGACACAATTGCCATCCAGCTTGGTTGTCGATTATGCACAAGCAGCAGATAAGAAATCATATCCAGTCAGGTGGTTTATCGTCTTTGTTAGTGCAATATCTTCTCTTGCGATGACACTTATCTTACTACTCATTTTTGACAGCATCAAGGGCGCAGAAATTCGCAATAAGTGAACACTGGATGGACGGATAGAACGGCCCTAATTGGGGCGTCAATTTTCTCTGTATTATTAGGGGTTGCTGTTTACTTTGACTTTATATGGTTCGCGCTTTTGCCATTCTTGTTTCTGTTAGCTTGGTGGGGGATGAAACGGTTGGATTTATTTATCGGCGTCATCTTAATCTCAGTCCCATTAAGTTTAAATCTTCAGGAATTTAGCGATACATCCCTTGGTTTATATATGCCAACGGAACCCTTGCTGTTTATTGGATTATTAATCTTTGTCTTTAGATCCTTAAAAGGTTGGCCAGTTGACAAAAGACTCTTCACACACCCGATATCCATCATCATCAGCCTAATGATGTTGTGGATGCTAATCACAACTGTGACGAGTTTTGACCCTATCGTATCTCTTAAGTTTACAATCTCTAGAGCGTGGTTTGTTGCAGGTTTTTTCTTTTTTCTCGGACACATCATGCTTCACAAACCCGCATATCGTGAACGTATGGTCATGATGATGATTTTTCCATTGTGTATCGTGATTGTTTATACGCTGATTCGTCATGCTGAATTTGGTTTTGAAAAGCATGCCGGCCACTGGGTCATGAAACCTTTTTTCAAAGACCACACTTCATATGGTGCAGTGATGGCCATGTTTTTACCTCCTGCCATTGCATTGTTGTCAAAACGCAGCCGCCCCATCTTAACGAAGGTGATGTTGGCGATTGCAACTGGGATTATCGCTTTGGGGCTCGTCTTTTCTTTTACAAGAGCTGCTTGGGTTTCACTTGTTGTCATTGCTGCGATTTATGCTGCAATGAGATTTGGTTTTAAACTGAAGACACTTTTAGGTGTTGGCGTCATTATGCTCGCATTGGTTTGGACGAGTAAAGATGCAATCATCATAGAATTACAACGCAACAAACAGGACTCATCAGATAACCTCACCGAACATGTAGAGTCTATCTCTAACGTGTCAAGTGATGACTCGAACCTTGAAAGGTTAAATCGATGGAGTTGTGCCATCGCC
>CAJXHE010000038.1 GCA_913051865.1 uncultured Flavobacteriales bacterium | reverse complement strand
CTTTCAGTTTCGCTCACTTTGAGTTACTACCTTTAAATCCAACAAAAGAGACAGAGGTGAACATCAAGAATCAATTAAAAACGAAAGGATTTGTACCCTATTTGTACCTCATTACGTCAGATGCCATATAAATCAACCCTAAATACTTTCTGTATCGGAAAGTAGCCCATCAAAGACCCCCGCTAAGCTTGAGTCTGAAGATTAGCCCCTTCTTATTCGTCTTGAGGACTTCCTTCGCACTGACAAGCGTTACATCCATCCGTTTGGATGTCATTGCCATCATCACAGCATTCACCATCCTCAACAATGCCATTACCACAATCAGAATCTGAAACAAAAGAACTTCCAAAAACAGATAATAGCGCTAGTAAATCGTTGACACCAATAATGTCATCATTATCAAAATCTGGATTATATGGAGTGAGTAACTCACATTCCCCATCAGTCCATTCTGTGACACCATTATAAAAGGCATAACAATCATTTGAATATGTCACATCATTACAACCACAAACAGGCTCCCAAATTTCAGTACAAGAAAACCCTTCGTCTATTTGATCTTCATTAATGCATTCTGGGCATAAAGCCAATGCAACATCATATACCTCTTGGTTATACAAGCAAGTGCCATCATCGATTGTTGCTGTTGAATCATAGTTCGTTGCGTTAGAGTTAGCGCAACCACTACATGAGCTATTACCTCCAGCGCATACTCCACATTCATCGATAATATTTCCATCACAATCGCATGCGCCATCAGCTATCCCGCCACCACCACATACGCCGCATTCATCGATTACAGAAGTGCCTCCACAAACACCTGCACAATCTTCAACAGCCTCCCCGTTAACTACGCCAGCACAATCTGTACACGTGCTATTGTCTCCACCACATACTCCACATTCATCAAGAACGCCGCCATTACAGTCACAAAAACCAATTGGTGCTTCACAAGCTGTGAGCAAAAGAATACTACCATCTGACTGAACACTAAATTCTCCAGTTAAAGACAATAAATTAAATTCAAAGCAGTCAGAACTGTTATCACAACAGCCCCCCCCAAAAAATTCAGGTAGATACTGTGACATACATTCTATTTGATTTGTAGTCAGGATTGAATATCCATCCCAAATGATTTCAAGGTTTGGAGTTGCCTCTGTTCCGTTTATGGCTTCCCAAGAATTAACCCAATTCAATGCTTCAGGCAATTGATCATAGTTTTGGCCAGTGTCACTTGACTGATACGCTTCACCAGTTGCTGTATTTGTAATTATAATCCTTTTGTAGTTGTCTCCTGTGACAGTGATATCCAAATTGCTTCCGAGACAATTACTGCTTTCATCAAAAACATATAGTGAATTAGGATCATATGCTAACAGAATACTACCATCTGTCTGCACACTAAATTCACCGCTTAGGCTTAATAGGTTAGCCGCAAAGCAGGAAGCAGAATTATTACCCGAGACATCAATAATGGAGAAATTCTCCCAGAATATTTGAATACTTTTACATGCACCTGAGATTTGTTCCCATGAACTAACCCAATTTAACGCTTCAGGCAATTGATCATAGTTTTGGCCAGTGTCACTTGACTGATACGCTTCACCAGTTGCTGTATTTGTAATTATAATCCTTTTGTAGTTGTCTCCTGTGACAGTGATTTCTATATCACCGTATGTACATTGTGCTGATGCTGTTGCAAAACAGAAAAAAATAAGCGTAGAAATAAAAAGTCTCATGGTAATTGATTTTACTTACAAGATACAAAAATTATTTTATGTTTAGATAATGACGACTGAACACAAGGACTTTCAGTGATGTCCTTGAGAACACGATCTACTCCAATTGCTTTGCAAGCTCCGCTGTCATTTGATTAAATTCTTCTTCCTCGAAAAGGCGTGTGAGCATAATGATGTTGCCATCTCGATCGCTGAGGATATTACGCGTCACACCTGATTTTCGAGCTGCAAATTGATAGAAATGTTCTCCTCCTGGATCCAAAGCCAATGGATAGGTGATACCGACAGATTCTCCAAAAGAGATGACTTTATTCAGCGGTTCATCTAAATCAATACCCACCATGAAAAAATCAGGATGGTCTTTGTATTTAAGCCAAATTTCCTTTTCCAAATGCGGCATTTCTTTTCTGCACACCCCACACCAACTTGCGGTAAACTGAATCAAAACAACCTTTCCTTTTAAATCATCGGACGTGATCTGCGTACCGTCAGTAAAGGTTAAATTCAAAGCAGGCAAGGCGTCGCCGACTTGAACGATGTATCCACGGGCATCAGCAACTTGAGCATACACGCTTAAAGAAAACACGAAGAAGAATAGGGACAGTGTGAAGAGGTGTTTCATGAGATCAGGCAGCATAATCTTTGACGAGCGCACTAAATGTAGGGACAGTCAGATGTTTCTGTAAATAACCATTCACTTGAGGATAGCTGGTAGCTCTTGTCTTATCATCAGGGTTTATCGACGCACTTACAATAAATAAATGGACCTTGAAATTAAGTTTCATCTTCTTGAAAATTTCTAAAAACCCCCAGCCATCAAGCAATGGCATATTCAGATCAAGAAATACCAAAACTGTAGCGCTGTGATCATTGATGGTTTCATTGAGCGCTAATAATTTATCAATGCCTTCTGATGCGTCATTTAAAACTGAAACAGGTGCATCTATTTCAGTTTTCGAAATGATTTTTTGATGAAGAAAATTGGTTGTGAAATCATCATCTATCAATAATATTGCTTCTAATTTATTGATAATCATAACGTTTTTGAAATTGTAAAACTGAATGTACTTCCTTCACCAAATGTAGATTTAACATGGATTTCTCCATGATGCATTTTCACGATTTTTCTGCAATGCGCTAACCCTATGCCATTTCCTTTATACAGAGATGCATTGTTCAATCTTTTAAAGATCACAAACACGTGATCTAAGTCTTTCTCTTCAATGCCTATGCCATTGTCTGTCACAGTAAACGTCCAATCTTTTTTTGTTTCCGATGATGTGATTTCAATTTCCGGAAGACCATTCTCTTTTTTAAATTTAATCGCGTTGCTGATGAGATTTTGAAATAACAATCGGATATAAGTTTCATAACCTCTGATGACAGGTAAATCTTCAATGACAATGTTTGATTCCGTGATGTTAATTTGGGCGGATAAATCTTTCAAAACATCTTTCAAAATTAGATTGCAATCAATTTCTTCAGCTTCGTCTCTTATTCCTATTCTGGCATATTCCATGAGCCCAGTCACCAGCGCTCTCATTCTAATCGCGGACTTATTAATATATTCAATATATAATTTTGCTTCCGGATCTAAACTGTCTGAAAACTCTTCCAACAGCAAGTCACTGAAACTCATTAAAGTCACGAGTGGCTCTTGAAGATCATGTGACGTGATATACGTAAATTGTTCTAGCTCGGCGTTTTGATTTTCTAATGTTTTATTTTTCTGGCTTATTTCTAACTCCTTATTCTTTCGCGCACTTATATCTCTCAAAAAGGAACAATAATTGATGATTACCCCTTTGTCATAAATAGGCAAAATGGAAAATTCAACAGGGAATTCCCCCTTGGTTTTATGTAATGCTGGAAATTCAATAATACCATTTACTGCTCCACCAACCACGCCTTCATTGTGGTTTCTCATGCCTTTTAAATGCTTCTCCCTAAATCGCTCAGGAATCACAATGTCAGAAGCTGCTTTCCCTAAAACCTCTTCAGATTTCCAGCCAAATAAAATCTCAGCTTGTGGGTTCCAAAAAGTGATTAAACCTTGTGGACAAACGATTATGACTGCATCTAACGCTGAATTAAGAATCAATTGGCTTCTCATTTCATTAGAAACAACTTTCTTTTGTGTCCTTTTAAGCTCTGAGACATCTACCCCATAGCCGATCATATATAAAAACGTGTTACCTGAAAAAACAGGATAAAATCGCCGCAAAACATACACATACTCCCCCCCCCTTTCATACTCATCTACCCACTCTATCTGCTGTTTTGTTTGAATTGACTTGTTAAAAATTTCGCGTCTATTTTGAGCCAAAGTTTTGTCTATCCCTTTATAATCACAGTAGTCAAAATCGCTCTTCCCAATCAGCCATTCACGTGTTTCAATATCACGAATACCATTGGGATTGATGTACAAATAATTATGGTCTTTGTCGAAAACAGCAATATCAGCAGGGATGTTGTCTAAAACAACATTGCTAAACACCTGTTTTTCAAATATATCAGAATGAATACCTGGTGCTGAAATCACATATAGCAACCCAAAATCAGTATTTTCAATAGAGGAATAGTTGACCAATACTTCACTTTTATTTAAATCTTTGTCAATAAAAGAAGTCTGGATGTTTTCCCCTTCATTCTTAAGACAGGAATCAAATTCAGAAAAAAAATGTGTAATGGATGTGCCTGTGACTTCATCTAAAGAGACATTCACCATTTTCAAGCACTTGGGATTAACATGCAAAATGGAACCTTCATTGTCAATCAAAAAAGCTGACAATGGAAAAGTGTCAATTAACTTAATGTGAACATCTGTTGCAGTCATTTCAATTTCAGGTATGTTCAAATGATGTTTCGCAAATATATAACGAGGGTGTACTACTATAATTTACGACTTAAGAGATATAGAAACTAACTTTGCACAATATTTAATTAGATAATGGATCCTAACGCTGGCAAGAAGGAATTGAGAAACAAACTCGGAAGAGATGCAGCCATTGCTGCACTTGAAGCCGAGGCTTTTCAGCGTAAGACGACATCATTCTATAGATATGTAGAAATATCTGACCCCAACGCGATGAGAGACTTGCTTTTTAGCGAATGGTCAAAGATGGACGTGTTTGGAAGAGTTTACATTGCGAAAGAGGGTATCAATGCTCAAATTTCAATACCCGAACCTCAATGGTCCAACTTTATTGAAACACTCCATTCTCACAAAGAATTTGATTTGATGCAGCAGAAAAATGCTGTTGAGGATGATGGGAAATCGTTTTTTAAATTGATTGTCAAAGTCAAAAAACAGATTGTGGCAGATGGTTTGGATTTTGGTGAATATGACATTTCAAATGTGGGAAATCACCTCAATGCAGCGCAGTGGAATGAAGCCATGGAAAAGGGGGCCACAATTGTGGATATGCGCAACCATTATGAGAGTGAAATCGGACATTTTGAAGGAGCTATTTGTCCTCAATCAGAAACCTTCAAAGAAGAACTGCCAGAGGTGCTCATTGATTTAAAGGACAAGAAGGACGATCAAATACTGTTATACTGCACAGGTGGGATACGCTGCGAAAAAGCATCTGCATATCTCAAGCATCATGGCTTTAATGACGTGAATCAGCTTCACGGAGGGATTATAGATTATGCCAGGCAAATTGAAAAAGATGAGGGGTTAGATAATAAATTTATTGGCAAGAATTTCGTTTTCGATGAGCGATTGGGAGAACGTATCTCCGATGAGGTGATTTCAAATTGTCACCAGTGTGGTGAACCCTCAGATGATCACGTGAACTGCCAGAATAAGACCTGCAATCTGCTGTTTATACAATGCAAAAAGTGCGCTACTCAACACTCTGGATGCTGTTCTAAACGCTGTATCGACTATTCCCTCCTTCCAGAAGAGGAGCAGGTGGCACGGAGAAAGGGTGAAAAAAGTGATTCTCGATTTCACAACCATCAGAAAAGAGACCTGTCACAAGGATTAAAATAGAGAGGAAAAGCCCGGGATCCTATGGGATCTCACCACATGCGTTAACTGAGGTCCAGAAATATATCCGGCGACTTCAGCTCGATTACCTCTGAACAGCGACTTGTCGGACAGAAAATCCAGCATCTCCACGGAGTGTGATTGAATACAATCCAGTTGGAAATTCGCTGAGGTCGAGTGTCGATATTCCGTCGCTCCAAGAAATCGGTTCAGAATAAAGGGTGCGACCTTGTCCGTCGTATATCTCAACCGAAGAGACGCCACGTGCAGCAGTAAATTGCATGGTTACAATTGACGACGTGGGGTTTGGACCAAATGTGAAAGGAAGGGGGTCCAAATCATTCAAGCCATAGACATCATCAACATATACATTCCCATCTTCGATACAGCCATTAGAATCTGTGACAATAACATTGTACACACCATCCTCAAGCGCATTCGGATCTGCCTCCTCCCCGGTTGTGGAATCAACCCAAACAAACGTATAATCACCTGTCCCTCCTTCAGCGGTTGCGGTTCCCACGCCAGATGCCCCCCCCATGTCACCTGTAGCATCAAGTGTAATTTGTAGAGGTTCAGGACCTTCTACCTCGATTTGAATGGATGCTGAACACCCATTAAGATCTGTTGCAACGACTGAATACGATCCCACGGATTGATTATATATTCCTGTGTAATTCTGATATAAAGGTGAATTGCCCAACGCAAAAAATACAGAATCTGCAGCACCTACTGCGCCTGAAGCAATCACTATAATTGAAGCATTGTCGTCAAAACACAAGACATTTGACGCATCGACAGTAGAACTAAGAGACAGATAACAGCAAGAACCATCTTCTAAGGTCGCCTCAACATCGAAATTATTTGCAGTATCATCCATACACCCAGAACACGACGAATTATCTCCCCCACACACCAAACATTCATCGAAATAAAGACAATTCCCAATATCAGTAATCGCGAGTTCGCTGTAATTACACGCTAAAACGTCTATACATCCCAGTGTCGGATCACAATCTAAAATCAAAAGATCCAGCGAGTTTGCCACATTGAGTCGACCACCAGTGACGGTTTCCGTGAGCAGTTGATCAACTTGATCCACACCATCATAAATAAACCCGATGACCAAATCTGCTGTCCCTTGTGGGTCAACAATAGCGTTCGATGCAATCGAAGAACATGGTGCACTGTACATCAAGGCAATTGCACCCGCCACACATGGGCTGGCAAACGATGTCCCTGAAGTATTCGAGTAATTGCTGCTTCCTGAAGGAAGGTATACATTTTCTCCCGGTGCTGCCAAGTCAATCGTCGTCGCTCCATAAGCGGAGAATGTTCGAACGTCATTGTCGTTCGTGGCAGTGACAGAAACCATGTAATCAGACCCACATCCAGTAGGCATGTCACCTTGTGTGTCAATGTTATAAGCTGCGTTTGCCGTCGCACCACAATTCAATATCCCGACAGATCCCAAATCGTCATAATACGCACACCAAATCGGGTAATTCGCGGGATTCGCCAAATCGATTCCCCAAGAAGCGTTTGTCGCGACAACGAACGCGCCCTTTGTTCCACCGGTCGTGTTGTATAAATCCCTCATAATATGCGGGTAGCTGTAGGCAGACACAACATTCGATTCAGTCAGCCCCCCCATTTGTACTTGCATAATACCGACATCCCAATTCACTCCCACACCTCCTATGCCATTGTCTCCCGTCGCTCCTATCATACCACTTACTGCAGTCCCATGATTCCCAGTAGCGACACCATCATTGTTCATCACAGCATTCCAACCGTTAACATCGTCAACATATCCATTTCCATCATCATCAAGCCCATTGCCGTCAATCTCGAGGTCATTTGTCCAGTGATTGTCGATCAAATCGGGATGGGAATAATTTGAACCGCTTCCCTCTAGCACGCAAACGACAATTCTGTCTCCACTGTCGGTGTACCCACCCGTTGTAATATCCCAAGCCAGGTCACTGTCTATGTCGTGATCTCCATCCTCAATATGATGCCATTGCGCGCCAAGATTCGGGTCATTTGGAATCGTTTCTCTATCCTCCACATAATGATTAAACTGCACAGCTTCCACACGAGAGTCTTCTGCAATCAGATTGATTATCATCTCTAAATCAGGGAAATTTTCATCATACGTAAAGAGTATGATGTGTGACAGAGGAGACAGTATTTCTTCAAATGTTAAGCCCAAATAATACCCACCGAGCACTCTATTTTCCTTTTCGAACTTATCGATTTCAGGAGCGTCATGAAACATGACGAGTAGCTGCCCAGGCACAGCTTCGCCAGGCAATCCATACGGAGGGGTTTGAGCTGAAGTCGGAGAAACAAAGCCCATCAAAAACAGGACGATACACAAAAATCCAAGATATGATTTATTCATAATGAATATATAGATTCAATTTTAAAAAACAGGTATGTAAATATATGCATGAAAAGTGACCACACACAAAAGCCCAGACCTAAACGGTCTGGGCTTTTTAATAAAAAATATTAAATTATCAGGAACTTAGTTCTGAATAGAAAGTCTGCGAACTGACGAGCCGTTGTCATTTCGAATCACAATCGTATACGTTCCCGTTGAAAGATTTGAGAAGTTAAATGTCGTTGCGCCCTGGAGCACCAATGCATCCAGTGTAAATACGACTCTTCCAGTTGCATCAAGAACTTGCATGTTGACATCTTGCATCAAGGTGCTGACTTGTAATGTGATCGCTCCTGAAGTAGGATTTGGGAACAGGCCAAATGCAAGCGGGTCAATGTCATCAATGCCGTTAAAGACAATAGTCACATTTACAGTACCATTACAACCATTGGCATCTGTAGCTTTCACAAAATATTCTCCAGCAGCTAGTGCAGAGGAATCGACTTCGTTTCCGTCAGAATCATACCATGCAAATGTGTACTCACCTGAACCTCCTGTCGCAGAAGCGGTGCCGACACCAAGCTCTCCAGCTGTTTCATCCGTCGCTGAAGCCTCGACCACGATTTCTGTTCCTTCACCTACTGTGACCTCCATTGTGGAAGAACACATGTTTGCGTTAGAGTCCATTGCTGAAACCGTATAGTCTCCTGCAGGGACCATAAATTCGCCAGTCTCATTTGATTCCATCCCTAAAGTGTAGGTCACCGTTTCTTCTGCGCCAACAACTGTTGCAGTGATCATACCCTCACCACCGAAGCAATCTGCGTCAGTCGCAGTGAGAGATAGAACGAGGTAGCAGCAAGACGCATCATCTTCAGTTGCATCAGCATTGTAGTTTGTTGCCATCATATCTGTACAACCATCCACTTCTAATTCGTCACACACACCATCTTCGTCTGTATCCATGAGGCATTCGCCAGCACAATTGTAGAACTCTTGAGCATATTCACATGATTCATCATCGTCTGTTGCCAATGCATCATAGTTACAAGCGACCATATCTGTGCATCCACCCACTTCTAATTCGTCACACACACCATCTTCGTCTGTGTCATTCAAGCAATCTCCAGCACAATCATAATTCATCTCTGCGTATTCACAAAGCGTGTCATCAGTATCTGTGGCTGTGCCATCATAGTTACATGCAACCATGTCAGTACATCCAACTGTTTCTAATTCATCACATACACCATCTCCGTCAGTATCATTTAAACAGTCTCCATCACAATCGAGAAACTCAACAGCATTGACACAATTCGTCCCATCGTCGAACGTCGCGTTGGGGTCATAGTTACAAGCTGTTTCCTCCATACACCCAGCACATGTTTCGTATTCACAGAGTGTATTGTCAGTTACAATAGCGTCTGCATCGTAATTACATGCAAGAAAAATTGAACATCCAGTGCAAGAACTGTCATCGCCTAAACACACGCCACATGCATCGAGAACACCACAAGAACCATCATCATCAGTAGCATTAGGATCGTAATTGCAGGCAGTCATATCTGTACATCCTGCAATCTCACTTGAATCACAAATACCATCACCGTCTGCATCAGCAAAGTCACAAGAACCATCATCATCTGTCGCCAACATGTTGTAGTTACAAGCAGCCATGTCTGTACACCCAGGAACTTCATCCTCATCACAAATCCCATCTCCGTCGGTATCTGCGAGACAAGCTCCGACTGCAGCATAGAGGCCCGCATCTTCAAATACATAAGTAAAAGTTGGGAAGTCTTCTCCGACACCATCTGGAAAAATCTGCACATTAAGCATGCCGCTTAGTGAACCACTGGTGGTGATTTGCATAATCAAAACACGGCCATCCTCATCTGGCAAACCGACAGGATTTCCGTTAAGTGTATAGATTGCAATACCTGTTACAGAACTTACAGAGACTCCTGTAGATCCATCTGAAATGAACATCGGCGTAATTTGCTCCATTGGGTCTTCAACAATTGAGGGGTCTGCCGCACCTGGGATGCCCGAAGTAGCTGCAGACTGTGACAAACCTATAGTCACATATGAATCATACTCCAATTCCGGAAACACCCCGACAAACACTGGGGAAATTCCTGACGCACTCCAAGATGCGTTATAACTAGAGTTATAAACGCCTTCAGGAACAGAAATTTCAAGTGGGTCCTCATTGTTTCCATAGATTGCGCTGACAAAATCAGTTGCGCCCAGGTTGGTGACATACAGACGATACGTCGTCATTCCATCAAGTAGAGCAACACCTTCGGTGTCAGAGTGTACTTGAAACGCTTCAACTTCAAGCGGATAACTTTGGGCGTGGGCCCCGAAAACAAAGAGTAAGGATAAACCTAAAAGTGTGTAGAGTCTTTTCATAAGATGAGATTATTCTGAAAATTATATTTAATGCAAAGTAATGTGGAATACATATGTCAGCTAAGACAAGACGCAAGGGTTTTCAACAATGCGGTATAGAAATACTATAAGTAATATTTACACCTATTAAATGCCTTAAATAACTGTCATCGCCGTATTTTGCGCATTTAAAGGCCACACCTGTGACGCTTACCTCTACAACCTGCACTCATAAAACCAATAAAAACCACGCACTACGCGAGGCTTTCATTGCGGTTATACTCATATTTAGTTCAGCACTTTCATTTGCAACTGAAGCTGATAATTTATTTATTCTACCATCCTTCACTGTTGACGCAACACAGGGCGCTGGCTCCTCGGGATTCATTGTACATACAACGAACACAACCATCGATATTGATACTGGATGTGCCAACCCTGAAGTTTACACCTGGTCGGTGAGTGGTGGTACCCAAGGTGTAGATTGGATTTTTGCAGAAGGTACATCGGCAAATGATGTCACTGTAGCGATTGAATTTATCACTCAAGGATGTTATCAAATCCAGATGAGTGTGCTTGAATGTGCCACACAAAACAATGCCACACCTATAGACATTACTGTTGCTGGACAACCAGACATAACATTCAATGACATCTCTTCGTTGACATCTTGCACAAACATTAACGTGGGTACGCTTTGGCAATTGGCAACCAACAACAATTTATCCGTTGACTTTGACATCTTACTGGACGGAAACCCTCTTTCCTCAGACACATTCCTTCCTTCCACATCGTGTACTGATCCAGGCAGCGTTGACTTTGCAAATGTTTTTTCGACTGGATTTCTAATGGCTGGGATGCACCAATTGGTATTTAATGCCACGGGGGATATTAACACAACAACAACAACAGTTGTCATTGATTTCGAGATATTCCAAACACCTTCAATCACTCTGTTTGTCCCTCCAGTATGTGAAGACTCACCCGTCGATTGTAGTGTTTTCACCTCTGAACCCGCTGCTTCTATTGTGTTTACGCCTGCACCAAGTGCTCAAAATGGACTCACAGCCACATATGATGCTGGCACCATTAACAATGGTGAGATTATATCTATTGTTGGTGAGATGACGTATGGTGCGATTACATGCGCCACTTCCACAAGTCAAATTGTCGTTCTACAAGAAAATCCAGATGTTGCAGCCATTGTGACTCCCACAACTGTCTGTAGTGGACAGTCTGCAACCGTTCAAGGAACTGGAGCAGGTGTTTTCACATGGAACTCCACCCCACTTCCTTGTCAAATAAACAACATCTCAAATCAAGCTGTTTTCTGTGATATCGAGACGGCTATTTCATCGACTCTGACAGGATATTTAACCTATGGCACCACAGGTGTGACATGTGAAACAACAGTCCCTTTCAATATTGACGTCACGCCCCTTCCTGAACTAACTCTGGTTGACGCTCCGTCATCTGGCTGTGTGGGAGACCTGGTTTCTTATGAAGTTACGAGCATGACAAATTCTGGGATTGCAGAATACCTTTGGTATGTCAATGGCGTCCCTCAATCTGGTTCCGATGCGCCTACATTCTCTACGAATCTCACAGCGCCTTCCCCATTTGAAGTTTCTGTCATGGTTACCGAGCCTTCAGGATGTTCTGCTGATTTAAATATGTCGACTGTTGTCTGGGCAAATCCGGTAGTGACAGCCACACCGAATACGCTTAACTATCCAATCTGCCTTGATGTGAACTTGCCGCTGTGCGCGTTCGGAGCGGAGACATATGACTGGGAAGGAGATCCAAATCTCAGTGGAAACTGCGTCGATGTTCCTTTTGCTTTATTTACAAATGATGGCGTCATCTCGGTGACAGGTAGTTCGACATTTGGTTCAACAACCTGTAGCACATCTTTTGATTTCATGGTCGAGTATGAAGAGCAGCCCGTGATTGAAGTGACATCTTCAGGATCAGTGTGCGCAGGAGAAGACATTACGCTTATCGCCTCAGGAGGTGTCTCTTATTTTTGGGATGTGAACCCGAGTCCAGATGTCAACAATGGCAACTCAATTACTTTCAACAATTTAAACATTGCACTTATTAGCGGAAATGTCATCGGTGCGGGCGCAAATGGATGCTCTTCAACGACGTCCTTTAGCTATACCATTAACGCATCACCTGTTGCAACCCTCGGCGTTTTAGATGACGACAATGTGTATTGTACAACTGAAATAGCAACAATAGAAACGGCGCTAAATTTTGGTACTCCACCTTATACAATAGCGTGGAGTCAAGACGGTGTGCTACTCAATACAGAAACTGTGAGTGGTCCATTTAGTGATCTCCCTTTTGATTTAAATGGTGTAGGGGCATCATCTACGATCGAAATCGATGTGACTGACGGAAGTGGTTGTGTCACGCAGGATGCAATCTCGCTTGAGGTTTACGAAGGGGTTGAACTCTCTTTAACTTCTTCACCTGCATGTGAAGGTGATCCCGTTGAATTTATGGCGAATGGAAATGCCATGAACTATGTATGGCCCACACCACTTTTCGCAAATGGCAGCTTAAATCCAAACTCAGCAATCGTGGCAAACGGGACAATTGTTGATGTTACTGGCACAATAACATATCCAGGCACATCGATTGGAGAACTCATTTGCACGAGCACTGCCTCCAATTCAGCTGTTGTTCAGCAAAACCCTGTTTTATCAATCGACCCCATCTCAGGAACATTTTTCTGTGCTGATTTGAATCCCGTTGTGACAGCATCTGGGGCGGACGCATATGCCTGGTCTCCTGCTCCACTGTCTCAGAATAATGGCACCGCAACATACCCAACGTTTATCGCCTCCCCACTTCAAGGGACTGTGACTGGAGAAATTGTATATCCTGGCATATCCTGTTTTACTGACTTGGCATTCTCTTTAGACATTCTTGATTTACCCGATGTAGACCTCGCTGTCGATGGCGCTCTTATTTGTGGAACAAATGACGCCCTCATCACAACTGGCGGAATGGACCCTTCAACATATACTTTTGAATGGGCACTGAATTCGGCCAACCTACCTTCAACAGACAACAGCATTCTTATCCCTTTTGTATATCCAGATGATGCTGGCGTTCAAAATATTTCATGTGTCGCGACAGATAACAATGGTTGTGTGGGTGAATCCTCAATCGATGTTGAGGTTTTAGAAAACGCGCAATTGGAATTATCTTCTGTCGCAATTTGCGAAGGTGACACATTACAGATTGACATCTTAACCAATGGTGTTATTACTTGGGATGTCACGGGCGCAATAGAAAACACATCTGGCGTTGGTTTTTATCCGGTAAGTGATGGCGAAGTATACACTGCTACGTCAACATTAACTGTCCCTTCTATCTTATTTGGAAGTGATGTTAACTGCACGACCGAAAGCGCCATTGTCTCTGATGTAAGAGATAACCCAGAACTTGTTTTTTCATTAGACGGACTGGCATGTGAGGGGTCTGACATCACAATTGATATTGCTGGCGCTGAATCATATGTTTGGGCGAGTTTGCCAAACGAAGATGTTTCATCAGAAGTCCCTGATGCAGGTGCACCAGGTCAAAGCATTCTGTCTCTGTCCTATATAGATATTGCTGCGGGCAATCTCAACATTGATGTGACAGGAAGTATCATATTTGTCGATGCAGGGAACTTAACATGTGCAACAAACGAAGTGTTTGATAGAGAAATAAATTTGGCTCCCACATTCTCTTTCGATGGATTAAATGCGATCTGCACAGGTTCATGTATCAATTTTGAGATCAATTGGGACAACACTCCTGCGCTTCCCATAACGCTCAACTGGACCTTGGACGGGGCTTCGTACACAAATGGAAATACGTTCGATTTCTGTCCTTTATATACCGAAGGATCCTCCGATGTTGCTTTATTTGTGCTTGATGGTAACAACTGTACCGCGAATTCAGCGCTTACTGTGACGATGTCTGAATACCCTGTTGTTACTTTAGATGCAGATGTCACGGAGGGGTGTAGCCCCGTAACAGTCAATTTCAATTCCACATCCACATTGTCATCTGTATCTGCATGGAATTTCGGCAATGGAACAGCTCCAACTGGCGCTGCCGATCCGCAAGTCACATTTGAGTGTGACAATTACGTATTGGGAGATTGTGTATATGACGTCAGCTATACCGCAATATCGTCATCCAATCCAAACTGCATCACAACAGAAAACGTGGACATTACTGTTCACCCTATTCCTGTTGCTGAATTTACATTTGAACAAAATGCAATATGTTTTGATACAGATGGCGATGCTGACATTTTAATTGAGAACCTATCTTCCGATATCTCGGGTCTTACATGCTCGGGAGGACCAGAACCATATTCTTGGACGGTATTCCCTACAGGAGTCACAGACTGCACTGAAACAAGCGAAGAGGCTCCTCAATTGGTTGCATCTGGTACAGGGGTATTTACTGTTGGGCTAGAGGTTACAGACATTGAGGGATGTACTTCTCAGATATTTAATGATTTTGAGGTCTACGAACTTCCAGTTCCTGAAGTGACCTTTTTGCAAAACTCAATATGTTTGCCCCTTGAAGTAGAAATACTCAACACCTCTATTGGCGCATCGTCATTCGAGCTTGAAGTACCCGGATTTGTGATCCCAAACAACTTTGCATCTCCCTACACAATCGAGGTGATATTCCCAGGGATATACGAAGCTGAATTTATCGTTATAAGCGAAGATGGATGCGCTGTGAGACTTGAAATCGACACCGCGTTCCAAGCGTGGCATCCGCCAATAGCAGATTTCATTGTGACTCCTGAAGAAATCACAATCTTAGATCCCATCGTCACTTTCGAAAATGAATCCGAAGGGGGAGCAGAATATATTTGGTCGTTTGGAGATGGTGAAGGATCTTCTGAAGTGAACCCTGAGCACGAATATGAGAGAGCCGACACCTATGAAGTACAATTGCTTGTCACAAACGAATATGGCTGTACAGACGCTACTACACAAACAATTTTCGTGAACAGTGAATTACAGATTTTTGTACCTAATGCGTTCACACCTAACAACGATGGAAATAACGACGCATGGATCCCTCACATAAACGGTGAGGAATTTATTATTAGTTATGAGTGCTGGGTGTATGACCGATGGGGAAAATTGGTCTTCAATTCAACGACGATAGGCGAACCTTGGATAGGTGACAACACTTCAGATGGAGATGGCACACATTTCGTGAGCTCTACTGATTCATTTAGTTGGAAGATTGAACTCAAACAAGTTGACGGAAGAGGAGCGAAAATTTCAACTGGCAACGTATTCCTAATTAGATAATACACTGTATTATCTTTAGAAAAGTAAATATATATTTATGAAAGCATTTGTATTCCCTGGTCAGGGAGCCCAATTCTCAGGAATGGGAAAAGATTTATATGATTTCTCAGACCTTGCAAGAAAACGTTTCGAATCAGCGAATGAAATCCTTGGATTCAACATTAGTGAAATCATGTTTCACGGCACAACAGATGAACTCAAACAAACCAAAGTAACGCAACCTGCAATCTTCCTACACTCAGTAATTTTAGCTGAAGTACTCGGGAACATGAATCCAGACATGGTTGCTGGACACAGTCTCGGGGAATTTAGTGCGTTGGTAGTCGCCGGAGGTTTGTCCTTTGAAGACGGGTTGCGTTTGGTTTCAGCAAGAGCAAACGCCATGCAATCAGCATGCGAAGCACATCCATCGACCATGGCAGCTGTTTTAGGTTTAGAAAATAAAGTGGTCGAGCAAATTTGTGACCACACTGATGGAGTTGTCGTTGCAGCCAACTACAATTGTCCTGGCCAAATTGTGATTTCTGGAGAAATCGCAGCCGTGGAATTGGCGTGTGAAACGCTGAAGGAAGCTGGAGCACGAAGAGCGTTAATCCTGCCAGTTGGAGGAGCATTCCACTCTCCTATTATGGAATCGGCACGAGAAAGACTTGAGAAAGCAATAGAGAATACAGACATTCAACCATTAAGCTGTCCTATCTTTCAAAATGTAAGTGCGTCAGCTGAGGTTGATGTTGCACGAATTCGGAGAAATCTAATTGACCAATTGACCGCTCCAGTTAAATGGACACAGACAATGGAAGCGATGATTGCATTTGGCGCCACCTCAGTCACCGAAGTAGGTCCGGGAAAAGTATTACAAGGTCTGTTTAAAAAATTAGACCGCGGATTCGAAACGAATTCAGCGACAATGGAAAGTTTAGAGGCGTAATTGTCTCGGTAACAAACGTGCAACGCCTAAACCTCGAATAAGAACGTCTAAGCGTTGTCGTTAACGTAAGTCAGTAAATTCTGAGCCATATGCTCTGTGGCATTTAGAGATTCTCTAAGTGCATGGTTCTCAGATCTAAGGTCATCGTTGCGTTGTTGGGTACGTACCAACTCAGCTTTAAGATTCAGGAATTCACCCATAACTTCGGTGCGGGCCTGCTGGGCTACCTTGAGGCTTTCTGCAATTTTTGTCTCCATACGTGAAAAGTACGGGCAATTTCCCCACAATTCCTACTATATCTCAAGTAGTTATTAAACAGGGGATGGTTAATTCACAGACGTCATCGGTTTGCGCTTTGCGAACAAGAGAACGAGGGCCATAATCAAGCCCGATATAGCACAAAATCGATAGAGCAATGGTAGCCAAGTATAATCCGAGGAGAAAAGAGATCCTGAAATAAATGCCCCCAGTCCTATCCCTAATTCCAATGAGACCAAGGTAGTACCAATTGCCAATGCAATTTTACCCTTGGGTGCCAGGTCAGCTGTCCATGCAAAAATAGTGGGCATATTGATCCCAATCGAAAGTCCATAAACCACACCTCCTATAGCAGCCCACAATTGTGTTGTAGAATAAGACAAGATACCCATCCCTAGAAACAAAAGAAATCCACCAATCGCTAAAATAGGTTCTCGACCAAATCTGTCAGAGGCCTTACCTGCTACAAACCTCATTGAAATGGATGCTACCACGATAATCGTGTTAAAAACACCTTTGTATTGATACCCAAGTCCTGAAACGAAATCAGGTGTAATGGTAAGAAACACGCCGAAAGCACACGCTACCGGAAGCAATGAAAGTGAGGCAGGCCAAACTGAGATCTCAAAATTCTTCCCTTTGAAAACATTTAAATCCGAAGGTCGAATGGGGCGCGCATTTGGCAATGTTTCAGGAAGTTTCAGTGTAAATAACAGTGCCACTATCCCTAAAAGAGAGGAGCAAATAAACATCTCTTCATATCCATATTCAACCGTGAGCAAACTTCCAAGTGCAGGCCCTCCAGCCATTCCCGTATTTCCAGCTACGCCCAAATAACCCAGAGCTTCCCCCCTTCTATCTACAGGAACGATATCTGTGAGGAGTGCACTTGAACCCGCAGGACGGAAGCCTGTGCTCAAACCATGAAAGAATCTAAGACCCAAAAAAAGCCAGACTCCCAACATACCCGTTTCAAGGTCGTCTTGATTTGAGGTATAGAAAAAATGAATCAACACATATAGAAAACCAGCAATGGCAGTCACAGCCGTACCTATGATCATCACTACTTTCCTGCCTGCTTTGTCTGCGATTTTTCCTGAGAAAAACCTTGAAAGCAAAGCGCCTAAAGTAAATAACCCCACAATATATCCCAAAAGATGCCCAGCACCCATAAGTTGAAGATACCCCGGCAATTCAGGCATAATCATTCCAAAACTGGCCATAAACATCACCGTACTAGAACATAGTAGGACGAACGTTTTTGTAAAAAGTGTAGGTGTTTTTTTCACGAGTTCGCAAAGGTACTTACCTTACAGCCGTGAAGCAGTACTCTCCAAAAATAATCGTCGCATGGGCAGAAGCGATTAGTGGAAATAAAAAATTAAGGGACTGGTTAGCCTCAAATGGTTATGCCGAACTCTCGGCTTTTACATATGCGTTAAATTTAGATGACTATGCGAGGTCATGGCTGATGACAGAAGGTCATCCCGAGCTTATGGCTTTAATTAGAGGCGCCGAGGGTGAGAAAAAGGCCTGTATGTGGCTGAGAGAAAACAACTTTTCCAAACTCGCGCTGATTGCTGAAGGGGCAGACAATGATGACGACGCCGTTCGTCAGCTCCTTCTTGATGGAAACAGAGAATGGGCGATGATCAGTCTGAAAATGCGTTCAGTTAAAAACGACATTCAATCTGACCACGACGATGTACACAAGTTTT
>CAJXHE010000037.1 GCA_913051865.1 uncultured Flavobacteriales bacterium | reverse complement strand
GGGACATAGCTACGGTTTCAATCCAAATTCTCCTGAGTACATTAGCAAAATTGAAAATACAGATGGGTTCGTTGCTGAAGTAATGAATGCTCTAACTAGTAGGCCCAATTTCGTTGACGAAAACTGGTTAGTATTGGTTTCTACTGATCACGGAGGCGTAGGTCTAAACCATGGTGGAACATCTATTGAAGAAGAAACCATTTTCTTTATCGCAAGTGGCCTAAGTATTGAAACAGAATTGATTGTAAAAGATACACTTGAAGTATTACCTCCACCATATAATTGTATCTCACCTGGCTCAGCTGAATTACGCTTTGAAGGAGCTGGTAATTCTGTATCCATAGATGAAAATCCCAGTCTTGAACTAGGTTCTGAACAAGACTTTACCATAGAAATACGGATTCGCACAGAAACCACCTCAGATGTTGCAATTATTGGCAATAAAGATTGGGATTCTGGGGTCAATCCGGGCTTTGTCTTTTCCTTTGAATATCCCAACGGACCTGCTTGGAAAGTTAATATAGGCGATGGCAATGAACGTGCTGATGCAAATGGTTCAAGTGGGATCGCCGATAACCAATGGCATACCCTTTCGTGCTCTTTTGACCGGGATGGCATGATGCGACTCTATACCGATGGTGTTTTCGTGGCCGAGGAAGACATATCCTCTATAGGCAATATAGACGTTGGAAGCGGTTGGGTTTTTGGTTCCGACATTTTAGGAGATTACAGCTATACAGGCGCTATTTCTGAAGTCCGATTTTGGCACAATATTTTGAGCGATTCAACAATTAATTCATGGTACTGTAGTCCTTTAAATGAATCACATCCAGATTGGGAATCCCTAGTAGGGCATTGGTCATTAACAGAAGGGTTCGGGACTGATGTTGTAAATAGTGCAGGTCTTGGGCTCGATGGAACGATACAAGAAGCTACATGGTATCAGCCGGAAAGTCTAATTACATTTGACTATAGCAATACACCGCGCATCATTGATGTTGCAGTAACAGCAATGGACCACATGTGCCTTAACATTGAACCCAATTGGAACCTAGATGGAATTTCATGGGTTAATGGGTGCAATGTTACCGACATGAACCGCATCGATCGCAGTACATTTAAAACCACACTCTATCCAAATCCTGGCTCCGATCACTTTCGTATCAAAGGAATTTCACAACATGCCAATATCGAGATTTTCAATCCCACTGGCCAATCTATTTATTCCGCAAAAAATGGTGCTTCCAAGTCTCATATACCACACACATCGGGTCAAGGAGTTTACATCATTCAAATTGTTGATGGAGATGAGCAAAGGACGTTGCGATGGATTCGACAGGAATAACGCTTCTCATTCAAAATTGGGTTTTTCCGTTCCCATTTCTGAATCGAATTTAAGAAGGTTTAAGGAAAAGTTTTCGAATCCCCACAAACACCAATATGAGGATGGAGTAAATAATAAAAAATGGAATCACATAATCTTGAAGATTTAAGATTAGCATGAGTGACATCAATAGCAACTGAAATCCAAGGCCATACAATGATACTAAAGTCATAAACCACTTGGGAAATGGAGGACTTGCACTCGCGTTTTTATCCAAATGATAAATGATCTTGTCAAAAGTCACATATAAGATCTTATAGATTTTATAAAATATATTTACGGTACGTTGACTTTCTCCTGGAAGCGCTTTTGGCACAGAATCTTCAAAAATTCTACTCGTCGAATCGCCTTGAACAGCATTTCTAAGAATCACGGAGTAATAATTATAAACAGTACCCTGAAGTTGAATCCCAAAAAATGCAATAAACATATAGATGATTGAAATTTCAGTCACATACCAAAAAGCAAGTAGAAAACAGAAATTAAGGATGATGTCAGAAATAGAGTCATAATAGCGACCTGTATAAGAAGGTTTTTTATTGAGCCTTGACAGTTCTCCATCAGCAGCATCAATCACAGATTTGAGTATGATAAAAAAGGCAGCTGCATTATCGTATCCGTTGAGCATGCATCCAATTGCAAAAAGTCCTGCAAAAACAAATAAGGTTGTCACGTGAATAGGTGTGAATCTCGTATTCTGAAGTTGACTAGCAATCCAATGACCACCTGTTCTTCCGTAATCAGATAAATCTAAAAATCTATATTCTTTTGGAAGTTTTGGCATACCTGCTATTTAAAAGTGAGACGTCGCGCGAAGGGAATTACTTAATCACGAGTTTTAAGGTAGAAGACGTTCCATCAGATGTTCTTACGGTAAAGAAGTGAAGCCCTTTTGCAAGGTGCGACACATCTAATGACAAAGATTCAGAGATGAAATCTGGCACGCGACTCTCTAACAAGCGACCACTTGCATCATATACACGAAGCTCCACAAGTGGTGCACCTTTGGGCATGGCGATCTCTATATTTCCAGAAAAAGCCGGATTGGGACTGATTGACCACCCTTGAGACTCCAGAACAATGCCTGCTGCTTCAGTGATACTACACGCACCGAAATTGCCACAAGGCTGTGCACCTTCCCCGACATAACTGCCATTGACGATCGTTTGCCCTGACCCAGACGGATCGAGAAAGTTTTTAAGTTTTTGAGACGCGGAAATGGGATTGGGACCATCCCAATGGTAACTCATTTTGCCATAAAAGTCTGGAGCATATGGCCCTGTTCCGTTGCCTGCCCCCCCATTCACACACGCTGAGAGTCCAGAGCTTAACGTACCGACAATGTGGTGGTTTTCAGTGTATATAGGCGAACCAGAGGAACCTCCTTCGGTGACACCGTGGTTCGTTTCAGTGGCCGTCCAGTAAACCCGCCAGTGAGAGCCTGCACCTCCAATGTTGTATGAAGTCAGTGGGTTTGTGTAGTTTGATATTTTCTTTCGATCACCACTTGGATGATGAATGCCCACACCTATATGCCCTGTCTCTCCCGATGCATCAAATCCAGCATAAAAAGGATTCCAAGTCTCAGGAATCACATCTTCGACCTCCACAAGGAGGAAATCTGAGCCATTAAATCCCTGAGCAGAAGCATCGTTACTATTTGTCAATGGAATCACACCCGTTCTTGCATGAGAGTTAATAGAGACTGTTCCGCCACACTCATTGTATTCATAATTGTACCTCACCTTGAGGTAAGCCCACTCATCCTCACTGACAGCATCAGCACAATGGAACGCACTTAAAAGAAGTTGACGACAGTCATATTCAGTATTATTTACCATGGATCCACTGCAGTAATAAATCCCTCCTTGTTGAGTGACACGCAGCCTTACTGCTGCATCTCTTTCACATTGCCAAGAATCACCTTCTGGACACATGACATCCACTTCGCAATCATCTGACCCTCGAGAAACGCCCCTTACGAAATAGCCAATACCCATGATCCCTAGACTGGCTGACCCTGTCGCAGTAGAAGCTTGCTGATAAATAATTCTGATTTGATCTCCCGGTATATCACCGCTCGCCCATCTTCTGTGGGCGTTATTTTCATCTGATCTGATTGGACCTTCCTGATACAAAGTCGAGAAGACACCTGATTCAGATTGAAAAAACAAAGACCCTCCTGCTGGAATATGAAAGTCATTGAAATAAATACACAAACCCACCGCAGATGATGACTCAATATCAAGTATCCACTCTGACATTCCGTTTTCCAACACCTCAAATGATGCCAAATCAAAAAAGTCCATTTGAGATTCGATCACAACACCGGCCATATCACGCCCGTTGAGTTCGGCTTCTTTTTCAACTTTTTCAACGATGTCAGAAAACAAAGGTGCGCTCACATTGACATATTGCGCACTTAATACATTTAAAAACGTGCCTATCACGAGCCATGACAAAACACCTGAGAGAAGTTTCAATTTCATTCTTTAAAGATACTTTCATATCGCTAACATTTAGCAAAAATTCAGATTTCATAAACCGCCTATCCCCTACCTTGTACCTCCATGAAAAAACTGAACGTTATACCCCTCGTATTTTCCCTTTGTCTCGGAATCCTTGCCACTTGTCCTGCCACATCCCAAACAAATCCACAACAAGGCGCAAAGAAATTTGGCACTCTCTTAAATATGCTTGACAGGCTTTACGTGGACAGTATTGACATGGATGAGCTCGTAGAAACAGCCATTGAGAAGATGCTTGAAGAACTTGACCCGCACAGTGTTTATTTCTCAGAGGATGACTTAAAAGATGCCAATGAGCCACTGGATGGCAGTTTTGAAGGAATAGGTGTACAGTTTAATATTTTCAAGGACACAATTATGGTGGTTTCACCTATTGCAGGAGGACCTTCAGAGAAACTAGGCATTCGAGCCGGGGACAGAATTGTGCAGGTGGAAGAGGAATACGTCGCGGGTGTTGGTGTCACAACAAAGGATGTCATCCGATTGCTCAAAGGCCCCAAGGGGACGATGGTGAAGGTTTTCATAAAAAGAGATGGTGAAAAAAACCTTCTTGAATTCAACATTGAACGCGATAAGATTCCAATTTTCAGTGTTGTGGCAGCGCATATGGTTGAACCAACAATTGGATACATCAAGATCAGTCGTTTTGCAAAAACCACCCTTGAAGAGTTAAGGACATCTTTGTCTGAGTTGAAAGACAAAGGGATGAAAGACCTGATTCTCGATTTGCAAGGAAATGGAGGAGGAATGTTAAGGACAGCAATTAACATGTCTGACGAATTCCTATCAGACAACAAACTCATTGTTTACACTGAAGGACGTTCCTTCCCCAGAGAGGACACATACACCTCATATGAAGGGTTATTCGAGCAGGGTCGTCTTGTTGTTTTGATGGATGATGGCTCAGCCTCTGCAAGTGAAATTGTCGCCGGTGCTGTCCAAGACTGGGATCGAGGACTGATTGTTGGAAGAAGATCGTTTGGCAAGGGACTTGTGCAACGCCCCATAGATTTAGGAGACGGGAGTGCTGTCAGGCTCACAGTTCAGAAATACTACACACCTGCTGGAAGATGTATTCAGAAGCCATATGATGAGGGAGTCGATGCCTATCGAAATGAAAAGTATGACCGCTACCAAAGTGGGGAGCTTTTAAGTTTGGACTCTCTGAACCTTCCTGACTCACTCAAATATGAGACCCGCATCAAAAAAAGAACGGTATATGGCGGCGGCGGAATTCTTCCTGATGTCTTTGTTCCCATCGACACAACCTCAAATAGTGAAACTTTCCGCAACTTACTTCGCAAGGGAATGATGAGCAGCTATGCATTGGAATTCGTAGACAACAATCGCGCGAGACTAGAGGCCGAATATCCTACAGAGGATGAATTCGTGCGTCAATACATAGTTTCTGAAAAAGAAATAAAAGCGTTTCAAGATTGGGCACAAGAGAAAGGAAGCGAAGAAGACCCCATTGAATTCCCAGAAGGAGATTGGGAAATCTCAGGAGATGCGATCACGCTTCGACTTAAAGCATTTATAGGACGAAACACATACAGCCAGTCGACATTTTATAGAGTCATCGGCGACTTGAATGAAGCTCTAAACGAAGCGATAGAAATTCTGAACGATGGCAGGTTTGAAAACAGTAAACTGGCACACAAAACCTTTAGATAAATACATGACACATCTAGCAACATTATTTCTTAATTTTGTAATCTAAACAATAACATAATATTTAATTAAAACAATATGTCAAAGCTAACATTAGCCGTTTCCATTATTGCATCTTGCTTCCTCTTCTCTTGTGGGGCTGAAGAGTCTTCGAACTCAAAACCGATACAAACCCAAGACGAAAAAACAGAAGCAGGTGACCCTCCAGTAAATACGAAACCGGAATTTGATCCTGCAAAGGATGCAGCTGATGTACCTGCAGGTCCATTGACTGGAATCTCATTTAACGAGTACGCACATGACTTCGGAGTGATGGATGAGGGAGATGCAGTTACACACTATTTTGAATTCACTAACACTGGAGCGGAACCACTCATTCTTGACAAATGTAAAGGGTCTTGTGGATGTACTGTTCCGCAGTGTCCTAAAGAGCCAATCGCGCCAGGTGCGACTGGAAAAATTGAAGTGAAATTTAATTCTAAGGGAAAGAAAAACAAGCAAACGAAGAAAGTGACGGTGACGGCAAACACAGACCCAGCCCAAACGATACTTACTATCACAGCTGACGTTACTCCGGCTGCACCGGCAGCGAGCCCAGTAAAGTAATTTATTAGATTAAACTCAAAAAAGGGATGCCATTTGGGTGTCCCTTTTTTTGTGCGCTAACTTTCTATAATGTTGATTTTATCGATATCTACAGACAAGGACCTGTCCTTTTCTGTAATCACCCCACCTGCGTCGTGGGTATTCAACTCCAGCCTCACATAGCTGTATGTATTGATTATTGTTGGATGATGGCCGTGAATTTCTGCCAATTCAGCAACCTGAGACAGGAAAGAAAATGCGTCGACAAAGTTTTGGAAACGATACTCTCTTACAAGCTTATTGTCTTGCTCCTTCCACATCTTTAAAGCTCTCCTTCTTCTTCGAAACCTTCCTGTGACTCTACATTGTGCTTTGTGTCAGATTCAACGAACAGGAGCAACTCCCTCATATTTTCTGCTTGAGAAACAAAACCATTGCGTTCGTATGCATACGCAACATTCCCAATCAATCTTCGGATAATATCTATGGGTGCACAAGGGCCGCAATGTCTTTCATCTACAGGCAGATCCAAATGACTGAGAAATTCGCTCACATCACTTGGGTGTATAACTGTACCCTCACTAAATGGATTGATGTAAAAAAGAATACCTCCTGGAACCTGATTGTCCTCAGTGTGTTTCGATCCATTGTGAACATGGTGTTCATCGCAATAGCATAGGATGAAATGATTTGGAAGATTGACCCCATGAATGGGCAGGTTCAAATCTCGTGCAATTGCCAGGTAAAGAATTCCAAGCCCCAAAGGATTCCCGTTCTTGAGCTTCATCACATCCCCTATTAAAGCATCTTGTGGGTCTGGATGACCTGACTTCGCATTCGTGAAACCTTCTGCACTAAATAAGACATGATTTAAAATCCTCACTTGCTCTAAAGCTGTGAGCTCCTCATTTAATTCAAGCCAAACATCTCTTTTTAACTTTTCATATTGTGCCTTCACTTCGTCAATATCGATCAGTGGATCTGCAGCTTTATGAATCCACAGTGCACCTTCTATAATATTCTGAGCCCCCTCTTTAAACCAATCCTGCAATCCATTTTTCACATACCCCCCATGCAAACCATCTACAAGTTCATTCAGACGACTCTCGTGAACTGCACAATGTGACTTGTCAGCCCTATGTTCTAATACGGCTGGAAGAATTCCAGTCCCTTTTGACAACAACTCCTCCCGCACATGACGGTAGACGCCTTCATCGGGGTCGTCCAGGAGCTGTATTAATGCATGTATTTCAGAAACGCTCATTCAGGTATCAATTGGTTCAGGTACTCATGTCTTCAAATCTAAGCCCACAATTCGAGGACTTTTGACTTAAAAAAATCACTTATCATATTGAAGGTGTTGATTGGTAACTTAGCAGTAATGAAATCTGATCCTCGAAAAACATCAATCACTGACAAGCAAAGACTGCACTTTGCGCTTTGGTTTACAATGCTTTTCCTCATTGCAATTTGGGGCGTATTCTTAATTGACTACGCTTTTGACCTCAACTTGAACCAATATGGCAATCGTCCAAGAGAGCTTAGAGGACTGAAAGGCATCTTCACTTATCCATTTCTGCATGGAGGGTTGTCACACATTTGGAACAACACCGCATCCTTTTTCGTGCTCAATGGATTGCTCTTCTATTTTTATAGATCTCTCGCCATACGTGTTTGGTCGATCATGTTCTTGACAAGCGGCATCTTGCTTTGGCTCATCGGGGTAGCACCATCAAATCACATTGGCGCAAGCGGACTCGTTTACGGGCTGGCATCATTCCTATTCGTAAGTGGACTTGTTCGCAAGAACCTATTGCTCTTACGTATCACACTTTTGGTGGTATTCCTCTACGGCGGTATGATTTGGCTCATGCTCCCAATCAAGGAAGGGGTCAGCTGGGAGGGACATCTGGCAGGCGCGATATCGGGTTCTATCCTTGCATGTTACTACCGAAACAGCGGACCAAAAAACCCAGTTTACAAATTTGAAATTTCTGAAGCTGCGCACGAAGACTTGCCAGAATGGTGGATGAGAGGAAATCCAAATCACCCAGACACACTGGCTCAAAGAGAAAAATCAGCGCTTGAGCATGGTACAAACCCGGAAAGCGATGACGCTCGTGAGGAACATACCGGGGAAGAGAACGTAAATTATCACTGGGTGCCACGACCTAAAAAAGTCCCAGGCGACAAAAACACCCCATCCAACAAAAAAAGACCAGGCGAAAAGTAACGCCGACGGCTTATGAGTTGAGCATGACTGGCATCACGAGCATAAGGAGGTCTTCACCACTTTCTTCAGGTTCTGAAGGACGTATGATCCCTGCCCTATTTGGTGCACTTAATTCTAAAGAGATTTCTGGAGCGTCAATATTATTAAGCATGTCAGCCAAGAACCTGCTGTTAAAACCAATTTCAATATCCTCTCCTTGATAGCTACACGTAAGACGCTCTGACGCTTCATTTGCAAAATCCAAATCTTCGGCATTCACTGTCAGCTCGCTCCCTGCGATTCTCAAACGAACCTGATGCGTGGTTTTATTTGCAAAAATAGCCACCCTTCGAATAGCCTGAAGAAAGTCCACCCGATTAATCGTCATCCTATTTGGGTTCTCCTTAGGAATCACCGCATCATAATTGGGGTACTTGCCTTCAATCAAGCGACAAGAGATAGACACATCATTGAAAGAGAACTTTGCATTTGACTCGTTGAAACTCAACACCACAGTTTCTGCGGAGGTTGCAGCCGTTTTCAAGAGGTTAAGCGGCTTCTTGGGGACGATAAACTGGGAAGATTCAGTCGCTTTCGCATCTGTCCTTGCATAACGGACGAGTCGGTGTGCGTCAGTAGACACAAAACGAATACTGTCCTCATACAACTCAAAGAAAATGCCTGACATCACAGGTCTTAGGTCATCTGATCCAGCAGCAAAAATTGTACGGTTAATCGCTTTAACCAAGGTGTCTGCTTTCAATTCAACATTAGACACCCCTTCAAGTTCAGGCGTCTTTGGGAACTCTTCGCCATTGGCGCCAGTAAGTTTATACTTTCCAGCATCACTCACTAACTCGATGGCAAAGGTGTCTGTGTCTATTTTAAACGTCAAAGGAATGTCTGGAAATGCCTTAAGGATTTCCAACAACATCTTGGCGGGGATGGCAATCGTTCCTTTATCTTCAGTTCTAACTTCAAGCTTAACGGTCATCGTGGTCTCGAGATCGCTGGCTGAAATGACAGCTTCGCCGGGTGCCAGGTCAAATAAAAAGTGATCTAAGATGGGCAATGTATTGCTGTTACTTAGGACACCGCTCAATATTTGAAGGTGTCGAAGTAGGTGGGTGCTAGATACTATAAAATGCATGGTGTAAATATGCAAGAATCCTTACCGATTTCCTCGAAAAAAGACCTCAATTTTTCCACACAAAACACACTTTTGTTATCTCATTGCTAAACAGCCACATCATGTTCCCTTAGCGCACTGTTCAAAGATGTTTTTCTATCTGTACTTTCACTTCGTTTACCGATGATCAGGGCACAAGGAATATCGTATGTGCCAGCTGGAAATTTTTTGGGGCGTGTCCCTGGAATCACTACAGATCTTGGCGGTATATAGCCTCTGTGCTCCACAGGCTTGTCACCTGTTACATCCAGAATCAAAGTGCTCGAAGTCAAAACGACACCCGCTCCTAAGACTGCTTCCTCTCCGACCCTTACTCCCTCAACAACAATGCATCGAGACCCGACAAAAGCCCCATCTTCAATGATCACAGGAGAAGCCTGCAAGGGTTCCAGTACGCCGCCAATTCCAACTCCACCGCTGATATGAACATCCTTGCCAATTTGAGCACAAGACCCGACTGTCGCCCAAGTATCTATCATGGTCCCCGAATCCACATACGCACCGAGGTTAATATAACTGGGCATGAGAATTACATCTCTGGCAATAAATGCACCATAACGCGCAATTGCATGTGGCACCACTCTCACCCCCGCCTTTGCATAGCCCTTTTTAAGAGGCATCTTGTCGTGAAACTCAAAAGGACCTACCTCAATTGTCGTCATTTTTTGGATTGGGAAATTCAAGACAACCGCTTTCTTTACCCAATCATTTACAACCCAACCTCCATCACCATCAGGTGATGCACATCGCAAATCTCCTGTATCAAGCTTCGCCATAACTTCAGCAACCGCTTCGCGGGCTTCTTTTGTATCCAGAAGCGACCTGTCATCCCAAATTGACTCTATCGTATTTTTCATTTACTGTATGTATATAAGTGGTAAAGGTATGTTCTCACTTGTATATTGCACCTATGTCAAGGTATATCGCATTTGATTGGGGCGCAAAAAGAACGGGAATTGCTGTCACAGACAGCAATTTAATCATTGCCACGCCTCTAAAAACAGTTGAAACACAAGGTCTATATGCTGAAATCTCCCGGCTAATGAACGATGCGCCGTGTGGCGGATTTGTTGTAGGTGTGCCAGGACTTATGGTCGGTGGTCACACAGACAGCAGCGAGGGAATCAATCAATTTATTCTGTACTTAGAAAAAACATACCCGTCACTCAAAGTTCATCAAGTTGACGAAGGAGATACAAGCAATGAAGCCATGTCTGCCATGATCTCAGGCGGGATGAATAAAAAAAACCGAAGGCAAAAAGGCACACTTGACAAGGTCGCTGCGGCGATCATTTTACAGCGATTTCTAGAAAGCAGATAGTGGCTGTTAACTGTTAAAAACCTCGACTGTTTTTGTTTGGCGCACCATATCCGTGAATTTTCCCTCAAAACGTGTTGCGCGTACGATGTGATTGTCTATCCAGTGGTAATTCCCGCCACGAGGCTTGCCCATCAAGAGTCCATGGTACATGATCGAATGTTTCTTGAGCCAAGCCTCAGTAACCGCTCTGTGATCTTCAGTTCTTGATGTGAAAAACGTGAGGATGTGTCCTTCTTCATACCAACGGCTCATGGTCTCAAGCGCATCTGGAAAGGGCATGCAGGTGGCCATTCTTTCGGGCGCCTCATTGGGAACATCTTCTGTTATCGTTCCGTCAATGTCGATGAGATAATTTTTAATACCGTCCTTTAATTGGGGCGATGCGGCGTCTCCATTTGCATCTTGAACAGATTGGAGGTCTACGTTTTTTTCCATAAAACCAAATTACCACGAATCTCCGAGAGCACAATCGAATGGAAGGCTTCTTTTATGATTTATTCTTCCCTCACAATGTGCATAAATGACGACGTAAGTTTCATGGACGTGACATCGGCATGGATAAGACGGTCACGCAAAGCATGGAACCCACCGAAACGACTTGCAAGATGATGGAAATTCATAAATCTATCTTGGGGACTGTTCTTTCTGCAAATTCTTGAGGCACTCCGTGAGATCGCATTGATTTTTTCTGGATTTTTTCTCCGTATTGCCTTTTTCATTTTCTTCTGTTGTGCCTCCCAAATCTTCCTCATTCCCGACGCACCAGCAGAAGCAGCAGGCTTTAAAGTTTGATCTACTGAAGATGACACGTCCTCAATGATTTGTTGCAAGTCAGACAATACGGCATCTACCTCTTTTGCTTTGCTCGGAAGCTGACTCTCAATCCATTTACTTACCCATTCATTCTCATCCCACCATCCTTTTTCAATTGACCATCCCACTTCTGTGGCATGCACTTGCATGTCCTTATCTAAGACAAGGACATGATCCCTTAGATGTAAACCGGGCATATCCATTTGCTTGAATGCAAAGGCGCCTTCCAATTGCTTCCAGTAACTAAGTTCACCGGGACCTAGAACAACGCTGATATTCGGCAAGAGAAGTTCTTGATAAAAAGGGCGTAACAAGGCACCTGGACTAAGTTTCTCCGCATTGTCTTTGCACCATTCCCCCCATGTCAACCCCTCTTTATTTAAGGCATGCCCCCCAGAAGTAAACCCGCCAAGTTCATTTTTAATGATCCCGACTCTAGACGCTCCCTCGGGCATATAGAATAGATTAACGTCTCGTATATGGGCTGATGCTTTGTATCCTTTTGCATTTAAATCATCCGACGTTTTACGGACGCTGTCCCGAATGCCTTTTGCTGTGAACTCATCTGCAAAGAGATCCGCAGCCAACGCTTTCAGTTTAGGGCTGTCAGCATCAATCACGACCAACTCCGTGTCCCCATACCACACATGCATCCATCTTCTGAAAAGATCAGAATAACACTCTTTGTTTTTGTGTGACAAATCACAACATTCAGAGATGGCTTGAAAATCTGATTTAAAGTCCTTGCCACATTGCCCCATGTCACTTCCCCAAGATGCCAAACAATCCTTCACGCCATCCAAACGCAATCTTCCGACTGGGGATTTTAAATCCGCCAGGGGACTAGACCACACATGCTTGTCGACTTCACCATTAACCCAACTGACCTCCTTAAAATCATGGTCTTCAGACGCCATCCAAAAGACAGGCACAACTTTCTCACCTGTTTCTGCTTCTATTTGTCGCGCAAGACGAATCGCAGTAATGGTCTTGTAATGTAAAAACGCAGGTCCACCTGCAATTTGTAGTTGGTGTCCTGTTGTTACAGTTTTGACGCCATCTGCTCGTAATTTACTTAAACCGAGAGGCAACGTCAAATTGAGATTGCGGTATTGTTCTTCTAAAACCTCGCATACAGTATCCTTGATGGTTTTATTCTCCCGTGAATCATGAAAGCTGAGATCTGACGATTGTTGTGTCAAGTGGTCATGTACAAGTGTACTGAGCCCGGGATATTCACGCGCATCTTTTGTATGCAAAATATGAATGTTTAAGAGACCTTATTTTAAAAGCGTCACAGGGCCAGACATCTCCTCAATTGAGCCATCTTCTAGCACGACATCTAAGGTCCATAAGTACAAGCCTTGTTGCGCAATACCGCCAATGCGATTGTATCCAGCCCAGCTTGGCACATCATCAGTACTTTCCCAAATCATCGCGCCGTTGCGATCAAAGATTCTTAACAAAGCGCCTCGATTGTCTCTTAATGATGGCTCGAAGACATCGTTAACATTGTCATTGTTAGGCGAAAAAGCGGTCGGAACGTACGTACTGCTTTCTAAAGAAAAGAGATTAGAAAGGTCTCCTCTATCTGGTTGGTTGTCTGTTTGAAGTTCTGAAGTGAGGTCCCTAATCGTAAAGTCATCTACAAAGTAATATGCTTTGGTCCTGCCTGGGCCTTGTAATGATAGAATCTGTTTTCCTACCTCAACACCAAACAAACCAAATGTGAAATATTTATAGTTATCACTTGCCGTAAACGCAAACTTGATCACCTTCCATCCTTCATAATATTGAATGTGAGAAATTGTAAAGTGAGGTGTAGCGTTGATCGGATCACGATCAGTCTGTTGTAATTCGTCTGAAGAAAATGTAATTCCCAAATCACTCACGCCAAGCCCTGCTGAGCTGTGCTCATAAACATCACCATTCGAAATCGCGAAGGAGAACTCATAGCGTTTTCCAATTCGCAAAGGTTCAGAAAATTGTCCTGTCAAATACTCTCTCATATTCGAACCAGACCTCTCACTTACCTCAACACCGGCAATGGCATACCCTCCATATGCATTTACATATGCAAGTGGCGTTTCAGGCAAATCTCCTCCATTGTAGCCGAATGTGTGATAATAATCTGGATTTGCAATTGCACTTCCCGCATTTGACCAGTTGTTAATTAATTCCCACTGCCCTGACTGATTAGGCACCGTTTCACTAATTTCAAAACCACCATTTAAAACATAGACTTGGGCAGAAAATGAACCTGAAGAAACCAAGCAAACGCAAACGCACAAGAAAACGTACATCGCCTTTATAGCATGATTTATCTTGTTAATATTGGTTTTTGGCGAAAGCATTCTTTTGCAATATAGACATCACAAAGATAAAACACAACTTTTTCACCATCTATACCCCAATGCAACCCATGCAGATGACAGTGTTGGCGCCCAACACACTTCTGCCCTTAGAAACAAAGGAGAATTCCAAGCCGACCAGCTCGTAAATGCTCTCACTTGTAGCGCATTGGTTTCATGACGAATGATATCATACGTGAGATCAGACGACACTGGATCAGATTCTCCTATTTCAGGCGTTGGATAGAGTTTTGCGATTTCATTCTTTTTGGGCAACCACTCCAATTGAGCTCCCCAAACCCATCCCTCAGCAGCTCTCATCACGCCATGCCATTCCATGCCAAATGCAAGTTTAAGTTTAGGCGTTAATCTAATTGGGGCGGGGATGGTGTCATATTCGTTGCCTTGAACATCTACAACGGTTGTGTAAATTTCAAATACATCTAGTCCCTCCCACTCGTATCCGATGGCACTTTCATTCACTTTATCTACATCAAAAATTTGCGACAATGCAATAGAAACACCACCTCGATAATACCATTGAAAGGACGCACCAAAAGGGTGAGCTGCTGCAAGACTCAACTCGGGAAATTTTATCTCATTTTTAACTTGATAGAATTCGTTTTGGGAAATATCATCACGACCTATTTCCAGACCTGCTCTACCTAAGGCAATATATTCTAGGCCGTCAATCCACTTTCTGAATGGTGGTTTTTCAGGCCGCTTCCAAACCGTGTCGATTTCTACGTTGGCCGTGATGTTAATAATGTGCCCATTAATTAAAACAGTGTCCCGAGGTGACTCAATTGTCAAAGCAAATGCGCGAGGAAGAAACCCACCCATAAATATTATAAGCAGCACCAAGCATGTTATTCTTGGGATGGACAAATTGCCTTCTATGTGATTGAAGGCATTTGTAATCATTCGTCGACTTTCAATTTTGCGGGAAGAACCCATTCTACTGCCTCCTTCTTCTCTTCTACTTTCTCAATGGTCTTTTCATCTTCAATGACCTTCTGAACAGTTTTAACTGGAGGTGTTGTTTCAGTAGAGGGTGTATTTACCTCTTCACTCAGTACGATGTTTTCTTCAACTTCAACAACCTCTGTCTTTGCAATTACAATTTCGTCAGATGATTCATGAGCAACAACTGCGTCATCAGCGACAACTGCGTCCTTAACAACGATTGCTGCGTCAGCCACAACAGCTTCATCAACCACAATAACTTTCTCAACAACCACAACTTCGTCAACCACAACAGCTTCGTCAGTTACGACAGCTTCGTCTGCAGGGACGATTTGTTCGACGACAATCGCATCGTCATTTACGGCGTCTTGATCAGGCATATAGAATAAAGCAAAACCAACGAGCACAATAGCAGCAACAAGAATTGCCTTTGATGTCAAACCAGAAGAGGCCCCTGAAGCTTCTGAATCTAGCTGATTAAAGACCGCGTCTTTCATGCCTTGTGGTGGTGCAACTTCGTGCCCATCATAAAGACCTTGGACGTGAGATGTGAATGTATCTTGAACGGGTTTCATCTTGAGTTATTTGTTAGGTTTTGCAACTTGCTCCATATTGCTCAGCACGCCTTGAAGGAATTTCTTCGCGCGGCTAAGTTGACTTTTCGAAGTATTAACTTCTATATCGAGCATTTTTGATATTTCCTTGTGTTTATATCCGTCTATGACGTAGAGTTTAAAGACCATACCATACCCTTCAGGCATACGAGAAATTGCATTCTCAAGCTCCTCACGGGTAAAGTCACATTCTTTAGACGCTTCTATGTCTCTAGGGGTTGCAAGGACATCGGAAATATCTGTCTGATTTGCGTGTTTTTTATCTTTTCGATAAAGTGAAATAGCTGTATTAACTACTATTCTACGCATCCATCCCTCAAATGAATTATTTTCAGAAAAGCTATTTAAATTTTTAAATATCTTCACCCATGCATTTTGTACGACATCTTCTGCATCAATTTTTGTATTTGTATATCTGAGTGCCACCGCAAAAAGAAGTCCTGAATACCTGCCATAGAGATCAAATTGCGCACGACGGTTTCCCTCCTTACATTTTTCAATTAGATCTAAGACTTCAGGCGCAACGCTCATTTTATATTTATTTAAACTTATCTAAATCCAAATCTAACCAACTCAGAGCAGAACTGTGAAAAAGATTTTCTAAATCTGAATGGCTGAGATTCATTTTCTCCATGTACTCCCCAAATTTAAGGTCGCCAAGGGGGAAAGGATAATCAGTACCCATGCAAATTCTGTCAGTCCCTTGCATGTCAATAACATACTTGAGCAGTCGGGCATCATGCGTGATACTGTCTACCCAAAACTTCCCCAAATACGCCCTTGGATTCACGTTGTTGTCTATGGCGACAAGATCCGGTCTGCAATTAAATCCGTGTTCTATCCGTCCCAAAGTCGCCAAAAAAGCTCCACTGGCATGTGAAAAGAGCACCCTTAAATTTGGCAATCTCTCAAAGACTCCCCCAAAGATCATAGAACATGCTGCGCGAGACATCTCTGCGGGCATACCTACTAACCATGGCAACCAATATTTTTCCATTTGAGATTTACCCATCATGTCCCATGGATGAACCAAGACAGACATTCCCAATCTTGAACAGGCCTCAAAGAATGGGAAGAATTGGGGCGCATTGAGGTTTAAACCATTCACGTTAGATCCAATTTGAACACCCGCAAATCCAATGGATTTTGCGCGTTCCAATTCCTGAATCGCTAGGGTGACATCTTGAAGAGGCACAGTGCAAAGCCCCACATAATTTTTTGGGTGTTTGGTCACCAAATCCGCGATGTGGTCATTTAAAAATCGACCCAATTCCAATGCGTCATTTGGTTTTGCGTCATAGGAGAACATCACCGGAATGGTACACACAACCTGAACGGCAACACCCGACTCTCTGTACTCAGCCATTCGCTGATCCTCATCCCAGCAATTAGACGCAATCTCTCTAAAAAAGGTACTGCCCTGCATCATTCGGGCAAATCCCTCACGCTTTGAATCTTCTAAATGTATAAAGTTTCCATAGCCAAACTTCTCGGTCCATCGAGGCATATTCCTAGGAATAATGTGAGTATGGACATCAATTTTGAGCATTTGAGTTTGAGAATTTGCCTAAATATAATCGTTATTGATTAGTTGTATGCTTTTTTACATACCTCAGTTCTAACCGATTGACTGGGCTTACGATCCAACCATCTATAGAATTGCGTACGAAATGAGTGACTTGATCGTGAAAAAGTGGAATAACTGGCATTTCAGTGTGAACGATACTGTCCATCTTAGAATATAAAGACCATCGCGCATCTTCGTCAGACACTGACATAGAACGCTGATACAATGCTTCGAACTCATGGTTTCTAAAATGCGTATAATTGGGACCTCCAGGCGAGAAGTTTTTTTCTAGGAACAGGCCGAAGAAATTTTCGGAATCCGCATAATCAGCCAACCACGACTTCTTAAACATCATCGACTTAGAAGAAGCCACATTCTCCCTATGAACAGATGGCGGAGAAACATCAATCTGAACCTTCAAACCGAGCGCTTGCCATCCATGCTGAATGGCAGCACATATATCTACATAATCTGAAGTCGTCCCAAATTCGAATTCTGGGAATCCTTCTCCATTTGGATATCCTGCCTCATTCAGAAGTAACCTGGCACGCGCCAAATCATATATAGGCGTCGCATATGCTGTTGCGCCAGGCAGAGAAGGCGGAACAAATTTATCAGAAGGAAGCACTGAATTTCTCCTTAAGTTTCTCGCGATACTTATTCTATCTATGGACAGACTAAGCGCTTGTCGAACCCTACCGTCAAGAAATGGAGATCCCAGCAATATGTTGTCATCCACAAGGAGGCCGATATAATCGGTTTTCAAGAACGGGATTCGGCGCAAGCTCAAATCAGGTTTGTGTTTCTCCGCCAATCCGCCATCTAAATCCATGAGATCCTCCATATAGGCAGGGTGCAGACCGCTCATGAAATCATATCTTCCCTGAATCAGCCCCAGGTACTCCGACCCCATGTCAGGAACGAAATCGATGTGTACCGCTTCGAGATATGGCAGTTGTACGCCGTGTTCATCTCTTTCCCAATAGCCTTCATTTCTATGAAGCACAATCGCCACATTTTCTTCCCACCAGGCAAGCTTAAAAGGTCCAGTTCCAGCGGGCTTAGATCTGAAGTCTGATCCACGTGCTTCAACGGCTTCCTGAGCAACAATAGAAGCAAAGGGTGTGGTTAGTAGGCCTAAAAAAGGCGGGAATTTATAGTCGAGATTTATTCTTACAGTACTGTCATTCAGCGCAATGATACCGTCCTCTTGTACTGCATCCAAGATCCATTCTCCCGGAGATGCTACTTCTGGATCACGTAATCTTTCAAGACTATAGACAACATCACTTGCGACGACTTCTCTCCCACCTTCTAGCCCTATAACATCTTCTTGTTTGGCAAACATCACACCTTTTCTAAGATGAAATACGACACCCTTCTCATCCCACTCCCAACGCTCTGCAATCGCCGGTTTTATTTCTAGTTCTGGAGAAAGTTCCACCAAACCATCGTAAAGCGCATCAGCCACCCACATCAATTCCAGGCTCCGAGCATGGGCAGGATCCAGGGTCGTTATACCCGCACTTTCATTGTATCTAAACACCCGTTCGTCGTCGACAAAATCCGCCACACCACAGCCCAATAAAACAC
>CAJXHE010000036.1 GCA_913051865.1 uncultured Flavobacteriales bacterium | reverse complement strand
CTTTCTTAGCAGCAGGCTTCGCTGCTTTCTTAGCAGCAGGCTTCGCGGCTTTCTTAGCTGCAGGCTTCGCGGCTTTCTTAGCTGCAGGCTTCGCGGCTTTCTTAGCAGCAGGCTTCGCTGCTTTCTTAGCTACAGGCTTCGCGGCTTTCTTCGCTTCAGGCTTCGCGGCTTTCTTCGCTGCAGGCTTCGCGGCTTTCTTCGCCGCAGGCTTCGCGGCTTTCTTCGCTTCAGGTTTGTTCTCAACTGGCGTAGCAGAAGGCTTTTCAACTTTCTTCGGAGCAGGCATGCTCTCAACAGGCGTAGCTTCAGGCTTTTCAAAAGCCTTATCGACCTTCGTTTCAGCTGGCTTACGATGTGTCTTATCATCCCAGTTGTCAGTAGAACGAGCTCTACGAACCAATGGCCTATTCCCTCTGTCAGATTTTCCAAACTTCACCTCTGCATTGCGGCGCTTATTTGGTTTGGGCGTTTCGCCTCCTTTCATGAGACCTAAAAACTCTCTAGGAACTCTTGACTTAACCATAAATTCTCTTCCTGTAGGTCCGGTGACTTCAAGCGCAAACATATGCACTCCTTCTCGATTCAATGGATCTGGAGCTGTTTTGCCTTTTCCTATGATGATGCAACTTTCTCGACGCAATGAAGGCATAATTAATTGAATTGCTTCGATGGGAGCGTCTACTTTGAGAAGGGTATGTTTTTGGGTGGCTCTCATTGTTCGATACTGAACTTGCACCCGATCTCCGTTCTCTTCATTACACTCGAGCTCATCATCCGGAGGCAGATGACCTTCAACAAGAATATAAATCCCCTGTCTGAAATCATGCCAATTTTCTTGAAGGTGCTCTCTCCACAGTTTGTTTTTCGCGATTAAACATATCCCACTGACATCCTTCATCAATTTATTGACAAAATGAAGGTCTCGGTTCCCACTTCCTTGCTGCTCTAGCCAGCTCTTCATTCTAGAGTAACTTGTCGTCACTTTTGGGTTTGGAGCTGCTGTGACCCAGCCTGATGGCTTTATATAAGCCAAAAAATTATCATCTTCATACACAACGTCAAAAGGTGGTTTTGATGGCCCCCTTGTTGTTTTTGTATTAAATCTGCCCGTATCTCTCATCGATTGACCAGGACCTTTGCTGACAGTCTTTCTACCTCTGTCATGGGTGATATTCATTCCTGGCTCAACAACCGTAGAGGGGATTCGAACAACGTTTCCCTCAAGCTTAACAGCACCGTTTTTAATTGCTTTTCTTGCTCTTGTGCGTGTCGTATATCCACCTTGCATCGTGAGAGCATCGACTAATGTGCCTGGGTGGCGAACCTCAAATCCTTCCATTGCGCGAAGGTAAGTAGACTGCGTGATATTTCCACATCGCAAAAGAGGTTCATCGCCTTTGCAATAAACCTTGCTAATTAAACACAAACCTTGGCATATTAAGCGCTTAAAAAAAGCGAACTCATAATCTAATTGTTTTCAATTAAAGTAAAATATTTGAGACCTGAAAACTTATAGTCTTCTGACAACGTGTAAGTTGCTTGCGGTTAATAACAAGACGCGCCATAATTTGAAAGTAAATTCATTAAATCTATGACAGTTACCAAGCCATCTCCATTCAAATCAGCGGTACAGCCTGATGTACACCCATACTCAGACAGCACCCATAATAAGTCTGTAACCGTTCTTTCTCCATCACCATCAAAATCTGAATAACACCATGGTGAATCTACACAATTTGTAAATGAATTAGATGTCGAAAACACTGCGTTTTCACTTGATGCGAGGACCTCGTCAAATGGACTTAACCAAACAAAACCACCCGCCTCAGCACAATATGCATCTAACCAACCATCTCCATCATCATCATCCCATTGAAGCACCAAACAGCCCTCGGGAAGGCATAGAATTCTTGACAACGTGTCTCCAGCTGGTATCGGACTGGATTCTAATATATTTGTTGAGGCGTCTTCAAATGCCAAAGACCAACTTAAATCTTCAGCATTGCATCCCGCCCATTCTGTCAAAGTGCCGCGATATCCCAATCCAGACACTGTGCAACTTTCATACGCTGAATTGTTGTTGTAGGTTTCGTCTAGGTTGCCATTGACTTCAAGAATATGAATGGCTATAATTCTTGTTCCAGAGCTATCCACTTCGTGGGAGGTCAATGGAAGAACAATCGTTTCATTTGGATTTAATGGTGGATTAAAATCATGTGAAATCACCGTTTCGCTGGCATCCCAATTCACAGTGTATTTCACAGAAAACACAGGGTCTGATCCAGAATTTAAAAACGTAGGAGCACACGAAAACTCCCAGTTACATTGAAGTTTGTCGAAATCATTAAATCCCAATGCCGTGAGATCTGTGGATGGCAGTGAAGGCAATTCAACCTCCCACACCCCTCTCCCATATGAAGCTGCGACTAACCGGTTTGTCGCTGTGCGAATTTCAAGGTCAGTAATAATTGTCAGCGGAAGTCCACTCCCGTAAATAGACCATCCTGAACCCTCATCATAAGCATAGACACCCAAGTCAGTTCCAGCATAGAGCGTACCGTCATCAGATTCAATCAAAGTATTAACGGGAAGCGCTTGCAGACCTAGAGATTTATCTTCCCACGAAGCTCCTCCATCATAAGACGCCCAGACCTGCAAACCATCCGAATAGCTTCCAAAGGACACCCATATCTCATTTGAATCAGATGATGAAATCAATACATCACCAATGGTTTCTCCTGGAAGATTTAAGAGTTCTGTGAAATCAAATCCATTTGTAGAGCGCCACAATTCGTCACGCTTGGCAACCAAGATCGTATTCGGATCAGTCGCTGAAAGTGCAATGGCATCTGCTTTAGTGTCACTCATCGTTCCGAGTGTGTTCCAAGTATCGCCAGAGTCATCTGAGCGATACACCGATTTCTTCCCTACATAGATAACCTCAGGGTTATGAGGACTAGTCAGCCAAGGCGTAAGCCAATTCCCAACCTCGTTGACTCCGGAACCGAAATAGTTTGCAATCTGAGTATTTGATCTCCCCGCATCTGTTGAGCGGTATAACAGACCATAATACGCACTCATAAAAAGAGTGTTTGAGTCTAAGGAATGAAAGAAACACCCCATTCCATCACCGTCAAGAATGCGTTGCCAACCATCTGTATTGTATAACGATGTTCCATTGTCCTGTGTCCCACAAATCAAATCAGAATGCCTGTGTGGGCTGAGACCCAAAGCGTATATCTGAGCGATGTCAAGTCCATCAGATTTGTCAGCGTATTGGCCTAAGGCGTCACGCAAGTAAACACCACCATCATTTGCAACGAGCAATCGACCGTCAGAGAGAAAGGTCAGACCGTGCTGGTCTGCGTGAACTTGAGGGTATTCTCCCTGCCCTGACCAATGGGCATCACAGTTCCATGAATAACCACCATCATTGGATTCCCACAAATTAACGCCACCTAAGACAATTTTGTTTTCATCAAAGGGGTCAACAGCGATGCACATGTCCCACCAAGCTTGACCTGAATAATCCGATCCATCGCTCGTCCAACCATGTAGGTTTGGCCCTCCCTCTGAGCGTAGCATTGTCGCATAAAAGGATGCGCCACCATCATCTGAACGCCAAACCCCCATCGTAGATTGAGAAAAATAATTAGCCCCGAAAGCATAAATGCGATTCGGGTTTGCCACACTGGAAGAAAGTTCAATCCTTCCAATACCTTGAGACTGCGGAAGCGGAACATTTACCCATGTTAAGCCTGAATCTATCGATCTGTATACGCCGATGTTATCCAGTGCAATGGTAAGAATGTTTGTAGAATCAGTTTGAATAACCATATCTCTAACAACTCCTTCATTTAAAAAGTTAAATGATACGCCAGCATCTTCGGAACGATAAAGCCCATTGCTAGAGCAGACATAGATCACATTGGAATTGTCGGGTTGAAAGGCAATCTTAAATATTTTTTGGTTGCCTTCTGGCATCTCCAACCCTGTCGATGTCCAAGTTGCGCCTGAATCAAATGTCTCAAGCAGACCGATACTATATGTTGTCGCTCCATCACTGTCTCCTGTAGCTAAAAACCAATGATTGGAATTATCTGGATCAACAATAACATCCGTGGTTCCGACCGCTGACAGTTCATCTACTTCTCCTCCGGCTGGGTTCCAGGATTCTCCTTCATCTTCAGAAATCCACAAACCACCGGAAGGCGCACACGCCAACCAACCGCCATCAAACAAAACAACATTATTCACCCTGCCGGCGCCACCATAAATGGGAATATCATCATTTCCGATGTAGGACCAAGAAGGACCAGTAGGCGGATACAAAAGCGCGCTTTTCAATTCTTGCGAGGCGTTCCACCAGGCTGATGCAGGTGGTCTCGTTCCATGAGGCTTGGTTCTTCGTTCTGTCCACCACGCCCATCTTTCAAATGGTTTTTTCCCGTTGCTTCGAGGAACAGCATCAAGTTCAGGCCAAGTCAAGCCAAAGTTCTGCCGCACATCCTCAGTAGATATATTTACATCCTGAAGTTGAGATTGCCATGTGTTATTCTCTTGTGCATATGTTCCTAAACCTAAAAAATTTAGACATAAGACGACCGGGAAAACGATTCTATGAAGATAGTTTTGACGGCACATAGCTTTAAAATACGCAAATCTATTGCTAAGGTTACGTATCTCTTCTGATTTTCACTTTAGTCACTCGATGAAGACATTGTGTGAAAAACATTCTGAACATCTTCGTTCTCCTCCAATTTCTCAATTAATTTTTCAACCTCAAGTGTTTGTTCGGCATTGAGTTCAGATGTCGTTGTCGGATATCGATCAAACCCAGACTCTTCAATCTCAAGATTCATTTCTTCAAGTTTTTTTTGAAGACCACCAAAAGAACCAAAAGGAGCTGTAATAACTATTGTATCTCCATCGACTTCTATTTCCTCTGCGCCATAATCAATGAGTTCTAGCTCGAGCTCCTCTGCGTCTTGACCCTCACCCTTTACATTGAAAAAACACACCCTGTTAAACAAGAACTCAACGTTTCCAGTTGTGCCTAGGTTACCACCGTTATGTGAAAAATCGCTTCTTATACTCGCTACAGTTCTGTTGTTATTGTCTGTCGCTGTTTCGACGAACACAGCCACGCCATGCGGACCGTACCCTTCAAAGGTCACTTCTTTGTAGTTTGAGGTGTCTTTGTCAGTCGCTTTCTTTATTGCTCTGGCAATATTGTCCTTGGGCATATTTGCTGCTTTGCAGTTTTGCAACACAGCTCTTAAAGTAGAGTTTGTTTCAGGATCAGCATTGCCACCATCCTTAATGGCGATAATAATATCTTTATTGAGTCTTGAAAATATTTTTGACATCGCTGCCCAACGTTTCATCTTCCGCTCCTTTCTAAATTCAAATGCTCTTCCCATAATTTATATTTTCGACTAAATTAAAGTGTATGTTTTTTTTTGCGAATATCGTCTGTGCATCTTGAATCTCCTAAAGTTATTCTTATTGCGTGCACAATGTGCCGAACTGGGACAACAACAAAATCAAGTCGCTAACAGCTGTCTTGCCATCGAGGTCTAGGTCTGTCTCGCATGGGTTCAGTTCTATGACAGATATGCATTGCTCAGTCTCAGGATCCCACGCAGTATTCGTACCGCAAAAAGAAGACGGAGATGGACAGTATTGATTGGATGCCCCTTCAATCAATACAACAGAATCATCAATTTCCAACCATTTAAACGATTCTGACATTCCGCCTGGCCATTGGACAACAACAGAATCTATCTGGGTACTTGACCCCAATCCAAAGTGAAGAAAACGTGAATTTTGGCTCAGATATTTATCGCCACAAAAAACCACATCTAATTCAACCTCATTAAGACCTGTATCCTGACCGTCAGAATGATAAACCAAAACCTCTGCTCCTACAGCGTCTCGGTTTGAACTTGAACCTTGGGGCATAATTTTAAGGAAGTGATTTCCGTTTGGAGTAGCACTTAAGACGGTGGCGTGGTCACCTATACTATGTGAAACTAAATCAGGAAAACCATCGTTGTTGTAATCTCCTTTTGCGATTGAAAACCCATACTGATCGGAGTTAGGAATTTCTTCAGAAAAAGATAACATTGGGGAACTTCCTGAAGATGAAAAAAAGACATTGTGAATAACCCCATGAGATTCAAAAACTTCGGGGACGACGGTATAGAAACTAATTCCAGTTGCCACGTAAAGATCTAACCATGTGTCATTTTCATGGTCAATAAAACAAGCTCCCCAACAAAGCTGATTGACAGCCACCCCTTCGTATTGAGTGACATCTACAAAGCCCATGCTTTCGTTAAATTGATTTAAGAACAGCCTGTTACCCGCCGGCCCATTTGTGACATACAAGTCCATGTCACCATCTCTGTCATAGTCCCCAAAACAGGAATTCATGGCATAAATTCCTGCATCGACGTTCCAAATAGAAGCCATATCCGAAAATGTTCCATCGCCATTGTTGCGATAAAAAGCATTAAGCATCGTTATTCTGTCATTGACAACGTGTAAGTCAAGCAAACCATCTTGGTCAATATCAATCCATGTGCTTTGGAAGGATTCTTGCGATCCATTGCCCACACCACTGTTTTGGGTTACATCTGTGAAAGTCCCATCTCCATTGTTGTGATACAATTCATTCTGAATATTTACTATTTGTGAGTGATAATTACAGATGTACAAATCAAGAAACCCATCATTGTCATAATCACCAAAAGACGCACCATAACTCTTTGAATCAGGTGTTGTAGAAATCCCACAAGTTGAAGTAATATCTGTGAATTGCATGTTTCCATTATTCATCCAAAGTCTGTTGGATGCATATCGGTTTGTAATTAATAAATCTTGATCTCCATCGTTGTCGAAATCAGCCCACAGAACTGATTTTGATTCGTTGAGATCATTGTCAATATTCAATTGGATCTCTTCAAATCCTACGCCATCTCCTTGATAAAATCTTATTTGACCGGCATGATGACCAAATGTTAGGTCATCAATATAGTCTCCATTAAAATCAGCAAAACTTACACCTGTTCCTAAAAACCCACCTGTATGATCTGTTGACAATTGAAGATTATTTGATACATCCACGAATTGAGCATTTACCGAAAGGTGACAAAAACATGTCACCAGAACATGGAAAACACTTGCGAAAACAAGGTTATTAAAGAAGAAATATTTATTGAAACATTTCATATTGTGTCAATTAGGATATTTACAAGTTACCTTAAACTTAGTTCTCACGCAACTCATCTAAGATATTTGCGTCTTTATCACGAACGTATTTAAAACCACTGACGTCATGTATACTTGTAAAAACATATTCCTATTACTTTTTGGAGTCATTTTCTCTACTGCAACTTTTGCACAAATCCCCCACGGAGGATCACCATTAAATTGGGGAGACGAGACATATCAACCTACAATTGACATGCGTAATATGCCTGAAGTCGACCTCGCCGCCCTCGCACTTGAAGACGCTGTTACTGACCAGCACAAAGAAGCGTCATGGAGATTTGGTGTCGAGCAAGAAGTAGCTATGAATCTTGAGAATTCAGGAACTTGGACTTTCGAAGATGGAAAGCACGTTTGGAGGCTTGGTTTTAATTGTCCTAATGCATTAAATGTAAGTTTTATGCTTTCTAGATTTGTTCTACCAAAAGAAGCGCAACTCTACGTTTACAATGCCCAAAGAACCGCCTACCTAGGTTCTTTCACACAAGAAAACAACAAAGATTGGGAAGGCTTATCTCTAGGTGTACTTGATGGATCATCTATGATTCTAGAATACCACGAATCACCTGCCTCACATGGAATGGGTGAAATCGAAGTTAATCAAGTCATTCACGGATACCGTTCCCTTTTAAATCACCAAGAAGCTGTTTTGGCTGAAATGGTTGAGAGATTGGGACCATTCGGGAACTCTGGTGCGTGTAACATCAATGTCAATTGCCCAGAAGGTGCTGACTGGCAAACTGAAAAAAAATCTGTCGCGTTGATTGTGAATGGTGGTTCTGCGACCTGCACAGGTGCGATGATTAACAACACTGCAAACGATGGCACGCCTTATTTTCTAACGGCAAATCACTGTCTCGGAACTCCCAATACATGGGTTTACTATTTCAACCATGAAAGCAGTTCATGTTCTGGGACAACAGGCCCTACCAACCAAAGCGTGTCTGGAGGCACACTCCTGGTTCAAGACGGTGGATCTGATTTTGCACTTATTGAGTTGAGTTCGACTCCACCAGCAAGCTACAATATTGAATATGCAGGTTGGGATAATTCTGGATCGACACCTTCGTCTGCTGTAGGAATTCATCACCCAAGTGGCGATCTTAAAAAAATCTGTTTTGAAAACGATGCGCCTTACCAAAGTAGTACTGGAGGTGCTCAGGTTTGGTGGATTGATGAGTGGGAGTTGGGAGTGACTGAGCCTGGATCATCTGGCTCACCGCTTTTCGATCAAAATCACCGAATTATAGGTCAACTTTACGGCGGAGCTGCAGCATGTTCTGGCTCTGTGAATAATGGTGCATATGATTTCTACGGAAGATTTAATGTAAGCTGGGGCCTTGGCGCTTCTCAATACTTAGACCCTTTAAATACAGGCGTAAATACACTTGACAGCTACCCGACAAATGCCGTTCCTGGAGCTGGTTGTACAGACTCAACTGCGTGTAACTATGACCCTGAAGCAACCTCAGACAATGGAAGTTGCGTAGACAATGACGTCTGTGGAATCTGTGGTGGAGATGGCAGTTCGTGTACTGGCTGTACTGACCCTACCTCATGCAACTATGATTCATCTGCGACCATAGACGATGGATCTTGTATCGGGAATGGTGTAGAAGTGATTTTCACGATTCTAACAGACAACTACCCAGGAGAAACAACATGGAGTGTAACAGACGCATCGGGAGCTACAATCATGTCGGACGGCCCTTACGCTTCCAATGGCACGACTTTTACGTCCTCAGCATGTGTGGCAACTGGATGTTATGATGTAACGATCAATGACAGTTACGGAGATGGAATTTGCTGTACATATGGAGAAGGAAGCTACAGCATAACATCAGATGGCAATACGTTGGTTTCAGGTGGTGAATTCGTCTCTACAGAAACAACAAATTTCTGTGTGACTGCAGGAGAAACGGACACCCCTGGCTGTACTGACGCTACAGCATGTAACTATGACGCTTCAGCGACTACAAATGACGGCTCTTGTGAATACACTACTTGTGCAGGATGTACTGACGCTTCAGCATGTAACTATGACGCTTCAGCGACTTTAAATGACGGGTCTTGTGAATACACATCGTGCATATGTACAGGGGATATTAATGGAGATGGAGTCATCACAGTTGCTGACGTATTACTTGTTCTTTCTGAATTCGGATGTTTGTCAGGCTGTACAACTGATGTAGATGGAGATACATATGTAAATGTTGCTGATATTTTACTACTTCTTGCGGCATTTGGAACTTCTTGTTAATTTTTCAGTATCTTGTGTGAGTAATTACACATAAAACTGAACCATGACTCTTAAATATATAAAATTGCTAGGAGCGGCGACCATCATGATGGTTTCCGCTTCTGCATTTTCTCAATGTTCATCTTGCACGCCTGATTACACATGTGTTGCAGATGGCTTCCCTGTACTTTGCCCTACTGCTTTGCCTGACGGAACTTCAGGTGAAGAATATTTAGCAACTGCTACTTTCAACATGCCAGCCTCAGTTCTTGACCCAGGATCTGGTCTTTCAGCAACATTAGAGAGCATAACAATAACAAGCATAACAGGTCTTCCTTTTGGATTAACATTGACACCTAGCAACCCTAATGGCGTTTACTTCCCTTCCAACGGTGAAGATTACGGTTGTGCTACAATATGTGGAATTCCTCTTGCTGCTGGCGAGTATTTTGTAAATATTAATGTCGCGGTTGTGGCTTCTGTTTTTGGTATCACTCAGAGCCTGAGTGAAAGCTTTTCTCTCCCCCTAAGTATTCTTCAAGGTTCTGGAGGTGGGAATGCGAGCTTTAATATTTCTGAAAATTCTGGTTGTGCGCCATTCAATGTTGATGTTGAAAACCTAATCACTGGTGCTGGCGTATCATACAATTGGGATTTTGGCGGACCTTCAAATGGTTCTGTCATTAATCTAGAAATCCTAACGGATAATTACCCAGCTGAAACAACTTGGATGGTCATGGACTCTAATGGAGAATTACTGATTTCAGGGGGGCCCTATGAAGAAGGGCAAACAGTTTACAATGAACAGATATGTGTTGGAACAGGAAGCTATACCTTAAATGTAAATGACAGTTATGGAGATGGCATGCAATTCGAAGGTGTCATAGGAAGCTATGAGCTCACTGATGGAAGTGGAAACATCCTTGCACAAATAGTTGAAGGTGGTGATTTTGGCGGGAATGCGGTCAACAACTTTACAATTGACGAATCTAATCTTGTAAATGGTTGTGTTTTAAACACTTCTAACCCCAGTGTTTTGTATGATGAGCCAGGATCATACACAATTTCATTAGCGACTACAGTCACACAATTAACACTTACTTCATTGGAAATCATACAACTTGGTGATGGCTGGGGAGGTGATGCTGAAGACTTCTTTGGATTAGGTAACCCTGACCCCTATTTTGTGTTAAATGGTGACATCTCATATACATCATCTGTTGTTACTGATCAAATGACTGCAAATTTTAATGACATTAATATTCCATTAACATATGGAGAAAACTATAATGTGACCTTTTACGATCAAGATGGCCCATTCACCAGTGATGACAACTTAGGTTCAACAAGTTTTTTTGCTACTGGACCTGGTCTTTACACAATTTATGGAGGAGGAAATGTTGCTGTGATAAACATTACTGAAACGATCAGTGCAGAATTTTTTGACTCCGAAACCATTACTGTTTTTGAAGGGCTTGATGTTTGGGCCGATCTTGATGGTGATGGATATGGAGACATCAACTCCCCTGTTAACGGATGTGACCCAACAAATACGATCCCCTATGCATTTAATAGTGAAGATTGCAATGACCTTGAGGCTTTAATGTTTCCAGGAGGTGCAGGTACGTTGTCTGGAATAGACAACGATTGCAACACCATAATAGAAGATGATGAGATTCTAACAATTTTAGGATGTACAGACCCTATGGCTGAAAATTACGAACCGAGTGCCACTGTAAATGATGAGAGTTGCATCTACGCAACATGCTTTGGTGATTTCAACAATGATGGTGTAATTTCTGTCACTGATTTACTTGAACTTCTTGCAAACTTTGGATGTACTTCAGACTGCGAAACTGATCTAAACGAAGATGACTTGGTCAGTGTCGCAGATTTACTTCAAATTCTCGCTGTATTCGGAACGATTTGTCCATAACTCAACTTATCTTTATACCACATAAAAATAGAATCATGAAAAATATATTCATTGGCTTTTTCGCCATCTTTATCATTGGATCTGTGTCAGGTCAATGTACTTCAGATTTTGATTTCGGAGACGAAACATTTGGAAGCTCACCTGATCCAAGTCAAGGCGAACAATTTGAGCCAGGCATCATTGGCGAACCTTATTACGATGTTTTGCATCTGTTAATTCCGACGTATGTTCTTGAAATTGATTCTACTCTCCCTTTTGGACCAACTGCATTGCTTGATTCTATAAAGTTAGTGGGCATTTCAATGGTAGACCTTAACGACACCCTAACATCTTATTCATTATCTGAGTTAGGTTTACAAATTGTTTGTAACAATAACGGCGACTCCGGCTTAGATTGTTCTTTTCTAGGAGGAAGTCAATATTGTGCCAGTCTTGAAGGCACTCCAACCATCGCAGGAAATTTTCGAGCTGACATTACGGTTGAAGGATGTACTGATGTCTTTGGTTTCCCCTTTTGTCAAGAACAATTGTTCGGATCTTTATTTGTTGATTTTGGGGTTGAAGGATGCATGGATCTAAATGCAACAAATTATAACCCTGAAGCTGTGATAGATGATGGATCGTGTATTCTTAACCCATGTAACCTTGATGGTACTGAAGTTGCAACCACCAGTTTTTCATACACAGAATCCAACTTAACAGTTAATGTAGGAGACCTTGTGTATTGGGTCAACTATGGTGGATTTCACGATGTGAATGGAAACGTAGACTCTCAAACGGGTCTTTCATTCGGAAATCCAGAAGCATTTTCATTGTCGGCTATTTCTGGCAATCCATCCGGTGTATGCATGGGTTCACACACATTTACAATTCCTGGTGTGTATTCTTATGACTGTTCTATCGGATCTCACGCTGCTCTAGGCATGGTAGGAACTGTGACGGTCGGACTTGGAGGTTGTACGGATAGCACTGCTTCTAACTACAATGCAGCAGCAGATTACGACGACGGAAGTTGTAACCCCATTGTAGACTGCTTTGGCGATTTAAATAATGACAGTAGCGTAACCGTTGCTGACTTGTTATTAATCCTATCTGAATTTGGTTGTACTTCTGGATGTACAACAGACATTAATGGTGACGGAATAACAACTGTAAGTGATTTGCTAGAATTACTTTCTGTATTTGGCACCGCTTGTTGATCTTGAAAACCTGATATTAAAGCCGGAATACCTGAAAAGGGTGTTCCGGTTTTTTTTTAAGTAAATTGCAGCCTAGTGATAAGAATGAAAAAATCGATATGAAATTAATATTCAAACATTTAATTTTAGGAATTGCAATCATTTCCATCCCTTTTGTGGGACAGAGTCAATGCAACACAACTGTGAGTTTTGATGCGACGCTCGCAGGCGGTCAAAGCACAAACCAAAACATATTCTTGACCGGCACGCTTACACAAGTACAGTTCAACCTTAACTTCTCTGCAAATGGCGGTGAGTGGCCAGCAGATATGATCGTAATTATTACTGGTGCAAACGGAAACTGCATGGCAGGTGAAGGATACAACATTAACCCGCCTTCAACATGCTCTGAAATTGATTTCCCCACAAGCTGGACCTCAAGTGTAAATGGATTTTACACCTACACAATGAGTGCTGTGGCTGCAGGAATCAGCGGAGATGGTACTTGGTTTTTTGATTTGCAAAATGGATGGAACTTCGGGAGTTCCAGTGCGAATTATGATTTAGACATTGTATTATTTGGCGTATGTGATCAAGGAGATTGCATGGACCCGTTAGCATGTAATTTCAATCCAGATGCTTCATTTGAAGACAACTCCTTTTGTGAATATCCTTCCTTCGGATATGATTGTTTCGATGAATGTATCACCGACACTGATTCGGACGGGATTTGTGACATGTTTGAAATCGGAGGATGTACAGATGTCTTTGCGTGTAATTTTACAATTCTCGCGACGGATAATGATGGATCATGTGGATATGCAAATATGGATGAAGATTGCAACGGCAACAATCTCCTTCCAACTTTCAACAACGCCCCTGATGACATAGATGTCACATGTGCAAATGTCCCCTCCCCGCCTACTTTATATGCGAGTATCTCTTCTTTCGCTTCTGAGTTTGAAGAACAACATAACCCTGACGGGAATTGTTATGCCGCAGCATGGACCGTCACGATTGAAATGGATGAAACGACAATCGAGGGCAGTTGTCCAGGCGACTTCACGATTGTGAGACACTGGGTTGGCACAGACTGTATGAACAGACAGGTTGAACATACTCAAACGATAAACATAACTGACAATACGCCTCCATCATTTGTCGGAGGGACGGCGCCCATTTCCACGACTTGCCCGATACTTCCTGAATTCGAAAATGCTGTGGCCCAAGATGCTTGCAGCTCCCCTGTGACATATGATATTGATGAAGAATCTATTCTAACGGGAGAGTGTGAAGGAAGGTATTCTATATATCGTTTGGTGACAGCCACTGATGCTTGTGGAAATAGCGCTACGGTAGAACAGGTCATTGAAGTCAATGACGAGAATGGACCAATTTGGACTGAGCTACTGCCCGAACAAGTCATCTCATCGTCTATTGAAACTGAAGATTTCGGAATGCCTTTCGCTGAGGACTTATGCAGTGGGGTAAACATCGAACTCGTCTCGGAACTGGGACCAGGAACGTGTCCTCTTGCAGTTGAGCTCACACGCACCTTTATTGCAACAGATGCTTGTGGCAACGAAAGTGTGCCTTTCGTTCAAATCGTGAATGAAGATACCGATTTGGTGACTTATGTAGAATCAACATCAGATGCGCTTTGCTCCTATTCTAGTGATGGGTCTGTCGATATTTTTGTAACTGGCGCGGTCCCTCCCTATGATATTTATTTCGGAAACTACGATCCAAGTTCTCTTCCTGAAGGTGAATATTCTGTATCTGTGAGTGATGACAACCTCTGCGCAACGACGCTTGAATTCAGCATCTTCGCTCCCCCTGCCATTCAACTTTCATTAGAAAGCACTGAGCCCAACTGCACAGACCCCAATTCAGGCACGGTCACAGCATCTGCTGCTGGCGGAACTGGAGAACTCACATTTGACTGGGACGGCATTGATCCGCTCGCCGTTTCTGGTGGAGATTACACCGTTTCTGTGGAGGATGAAAATGGATGTACGATTTCAGAGGACATCACTGTCAACCCAGCTGTAATCCCTGTAGAAGGTGAAATAGAAGGGTATACAGAAGTCATGTCTGGAGATTCTAGCGTTTACGAATATTCATACACCGCAGGAAGTTCATACGAATGGACCTTCTCGGGTGCGGACTCCTTAGTGGTGTCGGATATTTTTGCGATATCACTGCTTTGGGCAACTGAAGGACCTGGATTTGTATGTGTACAAGAAACGAACGCCTTTGGATGCATCGGAGATCAAGTTTGCATTGAGATAAACGTCTCAGTGGGCTTAGATGAGCTTCTAAACGGCGATAGCGATCTTACAGATGGGTTATTTGCATTCCCCAATCCAAGTACTGGCCAATTCACTTGCACACTTCCAAAAGGAATGAAGGGTACTTCTGATTGGAGACTTATTGACATGAGAGGGTCTGTCGCAGCTCGTGGTGTACTCATCGCCACTGAATCTCGTCTCCACGAATTCAACTTCACAGACATCGTTGCAGGCAACTATCTACTTCTGATCGGGGATAAAGCTACCGCCGTTCAAATTGAACGCTAGTAAAGAAATCACTAGTTCTTTCAGTGAGCTAGCAAGCCACTAACTAATGTAATCACTCCCCGCGCTCACGCACGGCTCGTGATTTGCCAACGCGCGACTGCGTCGCTATAATTTAAAATTTTTAATCCCTGACGCAACGAGCAGAAAAGCCGAAGTCTCGATCGAGGTCGGGACTTTGGCTGACATAGTCGACGGAGTAGTCCAGAGCAAGTAGCCACGAGTAGGAACCGGACTCTGAAGCAGACCACCAGTACCCGCTGCCTCCATTGAGGTCGACACCACCGAGGGATTCTTCACAAAAAGGAGCGTAGCGGATGCCGCCTGGCAAACCATTAAATCCGCTTGAATTAGAACCGTTGCCCTCATTATCCCACCCGTAGGTAGATTTCATTTTCCCTCCTGCTACACTCTCTCCTCCTAAGAAGTCTGTGAGCTCGGTGAACTCTTCATCTGAAGGGATATGCCATCCACTTGGACAAATGCCTTCTGTCATCACTGCAGGCCAGTTGTAGAGAACGCCATAAGTCGCGTAGTTAGAAGTTGACATTGCTGATGCCACATCTGTTCCTTCGTAGCCATAGACATAGTAGTAAGGGTCGGTCGTGTTTCCTTCATTTGAAGGTGACACTTCGGGTAAGTAACGACAGTTCTCAGCAAACCAACACTGGTCACCTATTAGGACTGTACTGTAGTCGTAGCCTTCGTGGTAGAAGAGGTCGCCGCACGACAAAGCGCAGTCATTAGAAGCGTCAGCATCACACGTTCCACACTCGTCAACCACAGATGTTCCGTTCGCTACTCCAGCACAATCCACGCAAGAGTTGTCTCCGTTTGGAACGCCACATTCGTCTAAACAAGTTGAGTTATCTCCGTTAGGAACGCCACACTCATCAGAACACAAAGAGTTATCACCACCACAAACGCCACACTCGTCAACAACAGATGTTCCATTGATAACTCCAGCACAATCAGGCAGGAAAGTACAACTGCCATCATCAACATTTGCTGAGGGATTATACTCCACTGCAGCAGGATATGTACATCCCACAATCACATCTCCAGAATCCCATGTGTCTCCGAATGTTGAAAGAATTCCAAGAAGATCATCCACGCCAATAACACCGTTGGCATCATAATCAGGATTGTAATTTGGGTTCGTCTGTGCTATGGCATTTAAGCTTAAAGCAGCCAATAAAAAAGTTACAAAACATTTCATGGTTAAAGAATTTTTTACAAATTACATAAATAAAAATGACTACTGTATGTATGTATTTAACAAAAAAGGCCCCGTATTGAACGAGGCCTTTCTTATGAATTTCATGTTTACGGCTTAGTGACTAATCACAAGCGTTTGAATGGTACGACCTGCATTTGCATCAGCAACGATCCTGTAAGCACCATTTGCCAGACCACTCACATCGATGTTACTGCGACCAGCATTAAGCTGCTCTGAGTAAACTACACGGCCCGTAGCATCGTAAATCGTAAGAAGCTTCACAGCGTCATGACTTACCACCACTACAACGTCGTTTGCGGGGTTAGGGTAGATGTTGAATACTGCAGTAGGATCAACGATTCCACTGACCGTTTCAATCTCTATGACTACATCAAATCCTTCACAACCGTCAGCGTTTGTCTCTTTTACAGTGAGGCTTCCACCCTGTTCAGTCCAATTCACAAGCACTTGGCTCGTTCCTAGTCCAGAAAGGATCTCTCCGCCTTCTACAGTCCAAACATACTCCGAACCAGCAGTCATTGGGTAAGTGTACATTTCTTCTACACCCACAACTGGGGTATCCGAACCGGAAATCTCCATCGGGTATACATACGTGCATTCAGATGGGTGTGTCGCTTCTGCTTCGAAGTTACAAGCCCCTTCATTCATACATCCGTAACAAGAACTGTACTCACACGTACCATCATCGTCGTTTGCTTGATAGTTGAAGTTACACGCCATGTCGTTCGTACAACCGTAAGAATTGTATGTGCATGTTCCGTCGTTATCTGTTGCCGCTGTATCATAGTTGTTTGCACCTGCATCAGTACATCCATCTACTTCATCAGCATCACAAACACCATCGTTGTCAGAATCTGTATTGCAGTTTCCGTTACAATCGAATCCATCTGCTGCATTCAGGCAACTTCCGTCATTTACACCAGCTTCAACATCGTAGTTACACGCTGTAGCGTCTGTACATCCAAGTGCATAACACTGCGTGAAGTTACAAGACCCATTGTCCGCTGTAGCTGATGCATCGAAATTACAAGCCGCTGAGTTTGTACAACCTTCGATCGCACAAGTACCATTGTCAATAGATGCGTCTTCATTGAAGTTCAACGCAGATGAATCTGTACATCCGTAGCATGACGTGAAGTTACAAGTACCATTGTTCTGAGTTGCCTCAGAATCATAGTTACATGCTCCCTCTACATTACAACCGTAAACTGCACATGAATTGAAGTCACAAGACCCATCACTGTAAACAGCTTCTGCATCGTAGTTACAAGCCTCCTCATGAGTACATCCACCCTGAACACATACATTGCCCTCCGTATCGAAGAACATACATGGCTCATCCGTCGCACCGAAGTTACACGCCAACTCATTCATACACCCTGCTCCTGCCATTTCTCCTGTGCCAAACAAGCATGAGAAGTCACAAGACCCAGGCAAGTAGTAATCAGCCTCAGGTTCGTAGTTACACGCAAAAGGAAGAACACAGCCACCTACCAATACGATACAACTTCCATTGTCGTCCGTAGCATATGGGTTGAAGTTCACTGCAGCTTCGTCAGTACAACCAGGAATCTCCTGCTCATCACATACGCCATCTCCGTCAGTGTCATTCATGCAACCTCCATCACAATCCAAGAAAGGAATCGATGGGAAAGTACATAGCGCTGCAGAAGAAAGTGTCGCTTCAGAATCGTAGTTACAAGCATCTGGGTCAGTACATCCTACACAAGAACTGAAGTCACAAAGCGTGATGTCTATGTAATCAGCATCAGCGTCATAGTTACAAGCAAATGGAATGAGACATCCAGCCACCAAACAAGAACCGTCATCTTCTGTTGCAGATGGATTGTAAGCTGGGTTACCAGGCTCAGTACATCCAAGAACCTCTAACTCATCACATACACCATCTTCATCTGTATCGTTCAAACAGTCACCATTACAATCGAGGAACGCTGCAGGGTAAGTACAAGAACCATTTTCGATCGTCGCAGTTGCATCGTAGTTACATGCCGATGCATCTGTACATCCAGCACAACTGGTAAACTCACATGCACCTGCTTGTTGGTATTGTGCCTCCACGTTATAGTTACAAGCCTCTTCAATCATACATCCACCGATAAGACAAGAACCGTCATCAAATGTAGCAAATGGATCAAATCCAGGGTTGTTTGGATCCGTACAACCTCCTACTCCACAACCGTTTCCAGTAAGATCAACACAATCGTCAACATCGTCACAGATTCCATCGAAATCTGCATCTTCAGCACAATCTCCGCCACATACACCTAGGGCATCTAACTGGTTTCCATCACAATCACAATCGCCTGCAGGAGTATCTGAACATCCACACTCGTAAACCGCTCCAGGGCCATTACAAATGCCACACTCATCAAGTTCACCTACACAGTCATCAACGTCGTCACAGATAAGATCTCCGTCAGCATCTGCTTCACATGAACCACCACAAACACCTAGGGCGTCTAACTGGTTTCCGTCGCAGTCACAGTCTCCTTCTGGGATACCTGAGCCGCCACATGTGCCACACTCGTCGAGTACGTTTCCGTCGCAGTCACAGTCTCCCTCTGGGATACCTGATCCGCCACATGTGCCACACTCATCGAGTACGTTTCCGTCGCAGTCACAGTCTCCCTCTGGGATACCTGATCCGCCACATGTGCCACACT
>CAJXHE010000035.1 GCA_913051865.1 uncultured Flavobacteriales bacterium | reverse complement strand
TGCAGGGATAAAGTAGCACAGCAAAAGACTGGGCACAAAAGTGAAGAATTTCTTAAATTGAGGAAGGCTGGCGGCGTAGAAAATGCCTGCAAGGGTAACTGCAAGAAGACCTAGGACGACAGCATCATTAGCTATTGGGAACATTGGGCAGGTGTTTCAGATTGTTTGAAGCCTGTAAGCTACAAAACTTTAGAAAAAAAAAGAGCGATCTCATTAAAGAGACCGCTCTTAAATTTCGGTGGTGAGCCGAACCCTATCACCTTATCATCAATGGGGTTGCACTGAATGGATTAGAAGATCCCAAATGGGCGATGTAGGTGCCAGGGCTTATTGATTCGCTGATTATAAATAGTTGAATGCCGTCTGAATATCGAGTTCCTTGTCCTTCCCACACCAATCGACCGTCGGTGCCGATGATTTTAAGTGTGATCTCGCTAGTGGATGAACTTCGTATAAATAGTTTTCCGTTTCCGTTAGAGTAGGGGTTTGGATATAAGGTGAACAATTCACTTTCTACAATTTCTATTGCGTTTGTTGTTGAATTTCCATCGCAATCGTAATTAGGTTCTGCATAACTACATTCACCTGAATCTGTAGCTTCAGCATTGAAGTTACATGCAGTTGTGTCTTGACATCCTAGTATTTCCAATTCGTCACAGATGCCATCGTCGTCAGAATCTTGTAGGCATTCTCCGCTACAATCGTAATTAACCTCAGCATAAGTACATTCTCCAGAATCTGTTGCATCAACGTTGTAGTCACATGCAGTCGTGTCTTGACACCCTGGTATTTCAAATTCGTCACAAATGCCATCTCCGTCGTTGTCCTGTATGCATGACCCGTTACAATCGTATCCAGATTGTGGGTATGTACAACTGTTGTTATCAAGGTTGGCAAGGACATTAAAATTACAGGCAGTGGATACTTGACATCCTAGGATTTCAGCATTGTCGCAAATGGAATTGCTGTTAAGGTCTTCACAGCCATCGAAAGTATTAGAAGACGCACAAACAGCACTCACTTCTTCTGATCCAAAATGATCGCCATAAGAATCCTCTCCAGCAGCTAATATTTCACCAGTTTCTGATGTTACACTGTAAGATCCACCAAATTGCATTCCGTCCCCAAATGCATCAAACATTGAGAAATCGTAACATCCAACAGTAACACAACCAGATTGGATGTATGTCGTGCTGATGCCTGATTCATAAGGGCCACCAAACATGATGAGTCTATTCAACGAGTCAACCAATGTCCAAGTTGTTTCGTTCCCAAAAGGGTCAGGGGTTACTGAAACCGTAAAGTAGTCACTTTCTTCTACAGTGAATGTATGTGTGATCATGTCGTTTGAACTCCATCCATCTTCTCCGCCTCCGTCGAGGGTTATTTGGGCTTTTAAAGTATGCGTTCCATAGGGAACTGAAATTTCAGGAAGTGTAACCACTTTTGATGTTCCTGGAGAAATCGAATCCTCATAATGTATTTTGAAAGGTTCATTTGAATCAAGCGTGATGATCACTTCATAACTGTGAACAGTATTTACACCAAAATTTGAAATCTCAAGTTCAGGAGCAACTTCTGGAAGACATTGGGATACTGCTGGATTCTTAAAGTAAATTGCAGCCAAGTCAGTTTCTGCAACAGGTATCCCTCCGAAACTTTCTAAAAGTGATGATCTTGCAGAATTCAGGGTTGCTCTCATCCGTTCTGCTTGTCCTTGTGTAAATGTATTTCGGCAAGTTTCATCGGTATAGTCCATGTAGTTCTCTATCTGAGCGTCCGGACAATTGACGGCGCCAGAGCAGTATGCATTAGACGTTGTTGAAGGGGTGTCACAAACCTGATCTCCTTGCGTCTCGCAGTTCGTTTCGTTCATACACTGACTTGTGCTCGTAGTGTTGTAGAATGTATGATACAGTCCTAAGCTATGTCCCACCTCGTGTGTAATTACTCTGTTAAGGTCTGTGTATCCTTTGAGGTTACCGACTGTACCAAATGCATTGTATAGAATAACCACTCCGTCTCTCACATTTTCGAAAGGAAAGTATGCAAATCCTTGAACACCTCCTCCTCCGTCATTGTCATCTATTTCTGACACCACCCAAATATTTAAGTAGTCTTCTCTTGGCCAAGCTGAAAACGATTTCAATTCTGTTTCATCAGCGCCAACACCAATGTTTCCACTTTTAATTCCTTCTTCTGCATAATACGGCACAGATGATGCATCAACTCTTAAGATCCCATTTGAAGGTTCTCCTTCGGGTGTTCTGGCAGCTAGACAAAACTCGACAGCGACATCTACGCCAAGTCCATCTCCATTTGTTCCAGCCATTTTTCTGAAATCCTCATTGAGACCATTAATGCCACTTAAAATTTGTTCATCCGTAATATTTTCTTTTGTGCCGATAGGATTTCCAGTATGCATGATGTGAACCACGACAGGGACTTTATAAACTTCATCAAATACAACAGATCTATTGCGGTCTGCTTTCATTCTATTTATTGCATCTTCTAACGCCGCGAAGCTTCTTTGGTACACTACGGAATTGTTAAGCGCATCCTCGTGAACATCTGTAGATGCACAAGTAGATGTTTGTGCGGAACCAATTGACGTGATACACACAGCAAGTGTGAGTGTAAGCGTAAATGTGAGTTTGTGAGTGAATTGCATAATGATGATGATGATATGTGTCATCTCTTACGCAACGCAGGAATGTTAGGTTACAAAAATGGCGAGATAAAAATTCTCGCCATTTTGAAAAGCTATCGTAAAGCTTTTGTAACTAGTATGTTAATCGTAATTTACTCAGTATCTTACTTTCCTTGTTCAGGCGCATCTTCAATACCTAGAAGTTCAACTTCGAAAATAAGTGTTGCGTATGGAGGAATTGGACCGCCTGGATTTGGACGTGCGCCATAAGCGAGGTCTTGGGGGATATAAAACGTCGTCTTTCCACCCACTTTCATGAGTTGTAATCCCTCAGTCCATCCTGGGATGACTCCATTCAAAGGAAAGGAGATAGGCTCTCCGCGTTTGTAACTTGAGTCAAACTCAGTCCCATCAAGCAGTGTTCCTTTATAATGGACAGTTACTTTATCTGTGGGCCCTGGCTTTTCACCTGTTCCTTCAGTATCATGACGGTATTGTAATCCAGTTTCTGTGACATTGATGCCATCTTTTTTTACATTTTCTGCAAGAAAAGCCTCGCCTTCTGCTCGGTCAGCTTGAGATGCTTTTTCTTTAACCGCTTCCATGGCAGTTCGGACTAGAGCATCAGCTTCTTCAGGAGCCATTGTTGCATTGTCATTCATCACTGCAGAAAATCCGCTGGCAAGCGCTTCGCTACTGATGTCATTCATCCCTTCGGACTTCATGTTGGTTGCGAATAAAACGCCAAGGGCATAAGAAACAGAATCCATTTGTGTAATGATTTGAGTTGAGTGTGAGGGTTGTGCGTTTGAGCAGCTTGGCATCGTTGAAACTAAAACGAGCATTGCTACAGCGCCGCGAAGGTAGTACGTGAATTTCATGTACGTATTTTATTTATTTAAAAATCGGGTGAATATCATATTATTTGGTTCCGAAAGTTCGGAATTATAATGGTAATCTAGGTTGTTAAATGACATTAATTTTTTTACACCCGCCTCTCCGGATACTTTTTCCTGTATTGCAAACCTCGCCATGGCTCCTCTGGCCTGTTTGGCAAATGTACTTATTGACTTGAAGCCTTTGGTGCTTTCTTCTTTAAATGTACACGTGATTATCCGAGCGTTGATTCCTGTTCTTTTGATCACACTACTGTATTCTTCACTTGCCAAATTCAGGATGATGTCACTTTTGTGCTCTATGAGTTTGTCTGAGAGAGGTTTTTTCAAATGTTTCGACCAAAACGAATAAAGTGAGTTGTGATTCTGATCTACGTCAAATCTTAATCCCATTTCTAACCGATATGGCATCATTAAATCACATGGCCTCAGCATTCCATATAATCCACTCAATATTAACAGGTGTGACTGTGCATATTTAATGTCAGATTTTATCAGTGTAGCCAGGTCGAGAAATTTAAAAGCGGCGCCCTGCATTGTAAATCCACATGGGATAGCTCCAGCTTTTTGAGCTTCAGTGATTGATTTGAAACAGGCCCATTTCTGATGCCAATCCATCACTGTAGTCGAAAGCTTCTCAGATAGTTTCATGAGACCCATCAATTCTGTTTGATTTAAGATTTTAAGTTTAGACATCAACGCTGTCGCTTCGTCATTAAAATCGGGCAGACTCTCCATTCCCTTAGGGCATGAGGCGTTTATATCTATTGTTTTTGCTGGAGAAAGAATGATTTGCATGTGTGCGAAGGTCGTGATAAGAAATTGGCTTAGTATATTGCAGACATGCAAAAATTATTTAGCGCCATTTTTATTTCTATCGCTCTACTCGTATCGAACGCAACTTTGTCACAATGTGGTCCTGATGAATCGACAGTCCAGATTGTCATTCTAACAGATGCCTGGGGCTATGAACTTTATTGGGAGCTTGTCCCTCAAGGTCAAATATGTGGTGAGGCACCCGTGCTTCTGAGTGGTGGAAACATGGGAGTAGGTTGTGATGGAAATGGTATGGGAGCCTCCGATGGCTTCACATATGCCGACAATGGTACGTTCGTTTCTGATTTAATTTGTGTTGCAACAGACTCTCAGTTGGATTTGACTTATGTCGATTCATACGGAGATGGGGGCGGGGATTTTCTTGTTCTTATTAACGGAACACAAACAACTTCTCTAGACGGTACAGGTTTTGGAAACACTTTCACGATTGATGTTGCCGCGAATCAATTAATACCACACGACAGTCCGTGTGATGCAGCTGACGTTTTATCCGACGGCACACCTTTAATAATGTCTTCTCTAGGCGCAACGTCTGGATATTTCGAAATGGGGCCTCCCGCATTAGGTTGTAGCGTTCCAGGAGGTTGGTGTGAATCCGAGGTGTCGGTTTCCATTTGGGCCAAATTCACAACTGAAGAGGGCGTTAATTATAAGATCAACACTTGCAATACAGGGACCGATTTCGACTCACAATTAGCGGCTTGGACTCTTGATGATTGTGGAGATTGGAATTCATATTCTCTAATCGCCTCAAATGATGATGCTGGATGCAGTGATGGGAACCCTTATTCGAGCACATGTTATACGTCCTGTTTGGAAGCGGGAACGGAAGTTTATTTGCAGATAGATGGTTGGAATGGAGCTTCGGGTCAAGTTGAGCTTACTGTTGAGCCTTCAGAGCTAGAGCCTGTAATAGACGCAACTGTTAGCAATATTAGCTGTGCATTAGAAACAGAATTTAACCCTGACGGATTTATTCAAGTTTATGCATATTATGGGGGGCTTGATTGGAATGCTACTTGGACAGGTCCTTTTGGATATACCGGGTCAGGGATGAGTATTTTTGGGCTGTTACCTGGCGTATATAATGTGGAACTCGTTTCAAATTGTTCAGGTGAGGTTCTCGAATATTCATATACAATTGTTAATCCAGAAGAACTTGAACTCTCTTTTACAGTGACGTCATCATGTGAAAATGGTTCAGGAGGTTCTATCGATCTAGAGATTACAGGTGGTACAGGAGACATGAGTATTGATTGGGCCGGGCCAGAAAGCTTTGTTTGGGATGGTGAGGATGTTTCGGTAGCAGAATCAGGTTGGTATAACGTAGAGGTAGAAGATGACAATGGTTGTTCAGAGAATATGGACATTGAAGTTCCATATGTGGGAATTTCGCCATACAGTTTGGGAGAGGACTTTGAACTCTGTTCAGGAGACGATGAATTTTTCTTTGGACCTGTAGGGGATTACAACTACGAATGGCAAGATGGTTCTAATGGACAATTTTTCGTCTTAGAAACAGTACCCAACATTTCTACGACAGCTGTTGTCGGTTTATCTGTAACAAATGCTTTTGGCTGTGAGAGTTCAGATGCTGTTGTGATTACAGTTGTGAATTGTGATTTGTCCACGTCAAACCTTGAGCGTGCTCAAGATTGGTCTTTTTCACCAAATCCTGTTACAGATTATGCTCAAATGACATTAAATGGTGTCGCCGATGGCAGTGTTTGTGATGTCAGAGATGCAAGCGGGAGGATTGTTCAAACTTTTCCTGCAATGCAAAGCATGACATTTGATGCTTCTGGATTGGCGCCAGGGATTTACATGATTGATGTAAACAGCGGTCATGGGGTCAGCGTTTGGCATTCTCGAATAGTGGTTCAATAATTTTTTACTATGAATATATTTAATCGTGCTTTAGTCCTCCTTTGCGTAGGGGTGATGGGATTGTTTTCTAATGACGCGAAAGCCAAGGAGGGGATGTGGATTCCTACGCTGTTGAGTGCGCTTGAAGGGGATATGCAAGCCATGGGCATGCGTCTTTCTGCGGAGGACATCTACAGTGTCAACCACAGTTCTTTGAAAGACGCTGTTGTTCACTTTGGAGGAGGATGTACCGCTGAGATGGTAAGCTCTGAAGGGCTCCTTTTGACGAATCATCATTGTGGATATAGCCAAATTCAATATCACAGTTCTGTTGAAAATGACTATTTGAAAAATGGTTTTTGGGCAATGAGTAGAGCCGAAGAGTTGTCCAATCCAGGTTTGACGGCTACATTTATTGACAGAATTCACGATGTGACACAAAGAGTCTCTGATGCATTAGCGGGCTTAGAAGGAGAGGAGTTAGAAGCTGCACGCAAATCACTTTATAATGACATCGTCTCTGAATTTACGGAGGGCACGGATCTGACTGGTGGGGTAGTCTCTTTTGATTTCGGTAACCAACATTTTTTAATCACCAAGCGCACTTTCTTAGATGTACGTCTTGTTGGCGCACCGCCTTCTGCGGTAGGTAAATTCGGTGGAGACACCGATAACTGGCTTTGGCCTCGCCACACAGGTGATTTTAGTGTGTTTAGAATCTATGCCTCGACCACAAATGCGCCTGCAGAATATGCCCCAGAAAACATCCCCTTCACGCCAAATCATCATTTCCCAGTATCCATAGATGGTGTGGAAGAAGGTGATTTCACAATGATTTTCGGTTTCCCAGGTAGTACGGAACAGTATTTAACGTCGGATGCGGTTGCGCATGTCATTGAGCGTCTGAACCCAATGCGTATTGCCATGCGTGATGTCAGTCTTGCGATCATCAACTCTGCGAGAGCCTCAAGTGATGCCCTTCGCATTGCATATGCATCAAAGCAAAGCAGTATATCAAATGCTTGGAAGAAGTGGGAAGGTCAAACAACAGGTCTTATTGAACTCAATGCTCTGGATAAAAAGCTGGCGCTGGAGTCTGATTTTATTGCGCGAGCTTCGGGAGCAGCTACACCTAAAGTAGATTATATCAAAGCGATCGGTGAAATCCAGTCTGCGAATTCTGATTACTTTCCTTATTTAGAGTCACGTGCTTTGTTCATCGAATTGGTGTATTACGGTCCTGATGTTTTGTTACATGCATTTGAGTTTGCGGACCTGATTGAAGGCTGGGATCGTTTGGCTGAATCAGGGAAATTAGAGGCTACGATTGCTGATCTGCGAGAGCTCAATGCTGAATACGCTCGCAATTATGACGCCTCTGTTGACGAACAACTTCTGGGTGGGCTTGTTTCGACTTATTTAGAACTTGCACCGAAATCTTTGGTGCCAGAAACCATGGCGTCGACGTTTCATACGTCTGCCTCAAGCGATTCATATGCGTCATCTTTTTTCGACAAATCTATTTTTGACAATCCAGCGGATCTTGAAGCGTTGCTTTTGAAAGGGAAGCATAAGCCATTTGCTAAGCTTAAAAATGACCCTGCTTTTGAGCTTATTATGGCGTTGCGCGCTCATTATTTTAATGACGTTTCGCCAGGCTATAGAGTTGGAAGTTCCGAGATTCAAAAGGCAACGGCCATCTATTCAAGAGGTCTTCGTGAACTCTTTCCTGATCAACTATTTCCGGTAGATGCGAATTCTACGCTGAGGTTATCTTACGGCAAAGTAGAGGGGTCGTCTCCTCATGACGGTATGAACTACGAGCCTTTGTCTACAGCGCGTGGGATACTTCAAAAGTACAAGCCTGGAGACCCTGACTTCGATTTGCCTTCAGATTTAATCTCTGACCTCAAGGAAGGTGATTGGGGACGATACGGAAAAGATGGTGAATTGGTGGTATGCTTTACAGGAAGTAATCACACGACTGGGGGTAATTCTGGAAGTCCAGTGATCAACGGCGACGGGTATTTAGTCGGCATTAATTTTGACAGAAGTTGGGAGAGTACGATGAGCGATATTCATTTTGATGAATCGCGATGCAGGAACATCATGGTTGATATCCGTTATGTTCTATGGATCATTGATCACTATGCAGGTGCCAGTCACTTGGTTGATGAGATGACCTTAATCGACTCCGATAGTAAGTAAGTTATTGGGGCTTATTTGAATATTGAGATCAAATAAGAAACGAGACTGCAAGGATTACGATTGCAAAAACTATTAAAGCGAATGTGACTGGTCCACCTATTTCGTTTTGTTGAGGCTCTTCGTGTTGTGACATAGTTGCAATTTTATTTTTGCTAATATACATATTGTCCATCTTGTAAACATACTTTTAAAATCTTGTTGATTAGTTGCCGTTGTTTTATGTTGTGAGTTTTGTATCTTGTGCTTTGAATGAAAACTTTAATCTGCTCCTTGCTATTGGGAGGGCTATTTTGCTGTTCGACATTGTCGCATGCGCAATCTCCTGCTTTCCCCTACAATCCTGATGTTGACTCAAACGCTTATATTGAGCTTACGGATTTGCTCTATTTTTTAGATTTGTATGGTCAGCCCTGGTCATTTTCCAATCAATCGACCCTAGGTGATATAATGTATTATGGCATTTATCAAGATGAAGGAGGTTTAAACCAAATGGACTGGCTCAGTCTACCAATAGGGCAAGAAGGGCAACTTTTAACTGTGTCGAATGGACTCCCTGAATGGAAGGATGCTGCCACGATAATGATTGAAGCATTCCCGTGTCTAGAAACACTCTGTGCTGATGTAGGTGATCAGATTTTTGGGTGTACAGTGATTGAAGCATGTAATTATGATGTGAATGCAACAGATGACAACGGTACATGTGATTTTCTTTCATGTATCAATTTTGGCTGTACAGACACCATTGCATGTAACTATGATACGATTGCAGAATACGACAACGGCACATGTCTTTACGCAAATTTCCCATACGACTGTGACGGCATTTGTATCACTGATTCAGACGATGACGGCATTTGTGATATAAATGAAATTCTGGGATGTACGGATGAAGCGTCCTGTAATTATTCTGCCCTGGCGACAGACTCGGATGGTACATGTACATATGATTGTTACGGATGTACAGACCCCTCTGCCTGTAACTTTGATGCATCTGCCTCTATAGATGACGAATCATGTGATTTCATTTCTTGTTTTGGATGTATTGATGCTTTAGCATGTAATTATCAGCCCACAGCTCTTTATAATGACGGCACCTGTATTTATGTCTCTTCAGATGAGTGCGACTGCGACGGTAACGTACTCGACGAATGTGGCACATGTGGCGGTTCAGGTATTCCAGATGGAGAATGTGATTGTGACGGAAACGTACTCGATGATTGTGGCGTATGTAATGGAGACAACGCATGTGCCCCTTGTGTTCAAGTTGAAGGATATAGTGTCGGTGATATAGGTCCTGCAGGTGGGGTGGTTATTTATGACCTTGGTTTTTATGAATACGTTGACTTTGAGAGTTCAAGTTATGATTGCTGGAGGTATATTGAAGTCGCCACAGAAGTGCTCGCACCGGCAATATGGGGTTGCAATGGATCAGTGATTTATGGATTAACAAATGAAATCGGAGCGGGAGAAATAAATACGCAACTTATTCTAAACTCTGGATGTGATGAGGTGTCTCCAGAATATCCAGATTATGCTGCTTTAGTGGCTTCATCTTACAATGGAGGAGGTCAGTTAGATTGGTTTTTACCGTCTCCATCAGAACTTGTGCTGTTAACTGGAGCCCCAAACTATACAGATCAAATTAACGGTTGGGAATTAGGGAAGTATTGGTCTTCAAACCAATTTTTGAACAGTACATCTTTAGGGACCTCGATAGATTTCTCTATCAACGCGAATGGAGAACTTATCGCAACACCTGGTCCTTCAAATGTCATGAACTATATGTTTCCCATTCTACCTATGCGAAGGTTTTAAAAGTTTTTTGTCACATATTTCGTAAATTGCAAGCAATATGTAATTGAAACCTGCAAACCTGTTCCTATGAATTTTATAACGTTGTTTTCGAGAAAATCGAATAGGTTGAACGCATTGGTGTTTGTCATTTTCTCCTTGTTTGGTATTTCAACTTTATCATCACAAACAGCGTGTACTGAGGGAGAAACTGAAATTGTCATTTTGATTGTTTCAGATGGCTATCCCACAGAAATCAGTTGGGAATTAAGTGTCGGAGGTGCTGAAATTGCTTTCGGAGCTTCTGAAGGAGACACGCTTTGTGTCGATATGTCAGATGAGCTCCCCTGTTTTCTCTTTGAGATTCATGATTCATTTGGAGATGGAATTTTTGATCCAGGCGGATATTGGATTTATTTGGATGGTGTAGAAATTGCTTCTGGTGGTGATTATGACTACGGCGATGAAGTCTCCTTTGACTGTGCGCCAGGAACAACGTGCAATGATGCAGTTGCGTTAGGTATGCCATCAGAAGAGGGAGATCTCATTTATCAATCAGGCAATAGTTTTTGGTACACATTTACTCCTGATGTTCTTGGAATGTATGATTTCAGCAGTTGTGGTTCAGGATGTGATACCAGGTTGTATGTGTATGATTATTGTAACATGAGTAATTTTGATGACACCAACACTGGCACCATTTATTATGATGACAATCAAGGGGGGTGTGATGAAGAAGCAAGCCAAACCATGCTTCTTGAAGCAGGCGTGACTTACTGGATCAGATGGCTTTCTGTTGACGGATGCATGGGGGATTGGAGTTGGCTTCACACATTTGCGGGAGCGCCTCAAGGATGCACCGATCCGGAAGCTTGTAATTACAATCCACAAGCACAAATTGACAACGGTTCTTGTATTTATCCTGGTGATCCTTCGTGTACAGGTCCGGATTTAATGGTTGTTCAAGAAGCCATTGTAAATAGTTTGCATACTGAACTTATGCAGGTGAATGAAGCAGACTGCTATATTTCAGAAGGATGTCTGAATGGATATGGAACCCGTGAACTCGTCAGATTCACAACACACATTAAAAACATTGGTGAGCTAGATTATTATATCGGTCAACCGACAGGTGCAAATGCACAATTTGAATTTGGCGATTGCCACAACCACTGGCACCACAAAGGATATGCAAAATATGATCTATTTGAATTAGATGGCTCGTATATCCCTATTGGATTCAAGAATGGTTTCTGTGTCATGGATCTTGAATGCAGTGACGGTGGCACAGGTCAGTATGGATGTAGCAACATGGGGATATCTGCGTTATGTGGAGACATATACAGCAGTGGATTGTCATGTCAGTGGATCGATGTTACGGATGTTACTGACGGCACATATTTCTTAATTGTTAGGGCGAATTGGGATTTCATTCCTGACGCTCTTGGAAGAGACGAGACAGATTATACAAACAATTATGCTGCAGTATGTATTAATCTAGACAGAAGCATGGGGGAGCTTGTCGTAAATATTTACGATGATTGCTCGCCTTTTGATGACTGTGAAGGAACGCCATTTGGTCAAGCCACTTCGGATTGTAACGGAGAGTGTAATGGGGATGCGCTTGTTGGAGATTTAGATGACAATGGTGCGCAGGAATACACGGATGCGGTTTCTTATGTCGAGGGTATTTTAGGCAATGATATTCAGGTTTTACCTTGTACTGATATCGATCAGGATGACCACATTACGGTCACCGATGCGGCTTTGATGTCTCGCTGTCAGTACTGGAACGAAGCACATACCCATCCTGACAGTGCAGGGTTTCACGACAAGTGTAATTTTCCGGTCAATGAGATTATTAATATCTTCGATACCACTCATTTTAAAATTGGAGATATCAATTGGGATCTGGGATATCTAGATGTTCATGTTCTTAATCCCAACAATCGGATTGTGGGATATCAATTGGCGTTTAGTGGCATTGAAATTTCTCAGGCGATTTCCTTGGCTGATGTCGTGAACTATCCAATCACGCCTTCATTTGTCCCAGGTGGATCTGAAGTGATAGGCTTGAGCTATGAAGGTGAGAGTATGATGAAATTCTATGAGTGGACACCACTTTTACGTTTATACTGGATGTCTGCAGCAGAAGATGTTTGCTTGTCAGCTTGTGAAGATGTTGTGAATCATTTTTACCAAAACACGATTGTAGAAATTGTTGACGGTTGTGTAGGTGCGATAGAACTACAAAACGAGTCACAAGTTGCGGTTTCTGTCATTCCAAATCCGATTTCTTCGCATGCTCAAATTACGTTCTCTAACCCGATGAGAGATGAACTGATTCTTATGATCCTTGATGCTAGCGGACGTGAAGTCAGACGTGAATTGATCAATGGAACAGATCACGTTATACAGAAGGGTAAACTTAGTGCTGGTGCATATTTCTTTACCATTTGTGGGAATAGAATTTCTCCTATGAGTGGCAGATTTGATATTCAATAAAGATGACAAACATTTCAATCAATTGCTTTAAGTATTTCCTCTTTGCGGGCGTGTTCTTCCTCATCACCTCTGTGAATGGCCAAGTCGTTATAAATGAATTTTCTTGCTCAAACTATTCTTTAAATATAGGAGGCGACAATGAGGATTACATAGAATTCTATAACCCTGGAGCTGTTGCTGAGGATATTGGCGGGTATTTTCTTTCAGACAACCCACTGAACCCCGATAAATTTGAAATACCAGCTGGAACATTTGTCCCTGCTGGAGGCTACCTGCTTGTCATGTGTTCTGGCGAGGGAGAATTAATCACCAATCTCTATATGGGAGGGAATCTCAATACAAATTTTAAAATCAATCAATGTGCAGGAGAATCCATTGTATTCAGTGATCCATCAGAATCGATCATTGAACAATATGATTTTGTGACCAACTTTGGAACCACACAAGCGGATCACAGTTGGGCGAGAGATGCTGACGGGGCAGCAGTTTGGTCGATATGTACAAACCCTTCACCAGCGGCATCAAACGCAGCAGGAATGTTTACAGGCTATGCACCTACACCCGTTTTCAGTAGCGAAGCAGGCTTCTATGCAGGTGGGGTAGATATCTCCATCAATGTCCCTGCGGGTTATGAAGTGAGATATACCACAGATGGTTATGCACCAAATGCAGGGAGTACACTCTATTCAGGAACGATTAATATTGTAAATACGACTGTTTTGAGGGCGTATATGCTTGATCTGGCTGGCAACGAATCTCCAAGTTATATTGAAACAAATACGTATTTCACTGGTGCAGATTCTCATACGATTGCAGTAGTCAGTGTAAGCGGAGACAATCAAGAAGATGGCGCTTGGCCCGGTGGTGGTGGTGATGAGCCGATGCACGTTGAATTCTTTGAGTCAAATGGCATGTTTAGGGTTGAAGCAACTGGTGATAGCAATGAACACGGAAATGATTCAAATGCATATGGACAGCGTGGTTTTGATTATGTGACAAGAGACCAAATGGGGTATGACTATACCATCGAAGCGCAATTGTTTTCAGTAAAACAACGTGATAAATATCAGAGAATCATTTTCAAGGCTGCAGCAAATGACAATTACCCTTTTGAGCCCGGTGCCCACATTCGAGATTCATATGTACACACGTTAAGTCACAGAGCAGATCTACGTTTGGATGAACGTACTTCTGAAAGTTGTATTGTTTACCTAAATGGTCAATATTGGGGTGTTTACGACTATCGTGAGAAAGTAGACGACACGGATTTTACCACAGAATATTATGACCAGCCTAGACATTTTGTCGACTTCTTAAAAACGTGGGGAGGAACTTGGGAGGAATATGGAAGTGGTGATGATTGGTACACTTTGGTCAACTTCGTGACTAGCCAGGATATGACAGATGCGGCTAATTACGACTACGTCACAACCCAACTTCACCCACTGAGCTTGATTGACTATTTCGTACTCAACAGTTATGTTGTGGCTATGGATTGGCTCAATTGGAATACAGCTTGGTGGAGAGGAAGGCATCCAGATGGAGGTGCTAAGAGATGGAGATATGCACTTTGGGATATGGACGCGACGTTTGGACATTACGTAAATTATACAGGGATTCCTGATACAGGTGCTACTGCAGACCCATGTAACCCTGAGCAGATGGGAGATGTAGGGGGGCAGGGACATATTCCTGTTCTAAATGCTTTGCTTGATAACGAAACATTTTACGAAACATATGTCAATCGTTGGGCTGATTTGGGGAACACATATTTTACATGTGATTATATGCACGCCGTCCTCGACAGTATGGTTCTTGTCATAGAGCCTGAAATGCCAAGGCAATGCGAAAGATGGGGAGGTAATGTCGGAGGTTGGCAGAATGAGCTTCAAGAGCTAAGAGACTTTATTGACGATCGTTGTGAGTCAGAATTGCTTTCAGGTATGGAAGACTGCTACGATGTAACGCCCGTAACACTTACCATTGAAATTGTAGGTCAAGGTGATGTTCAAATAAATACTGTAGATATTACTCCATTAGAAAGTCCATTTAGTGGTTTTTATTTCGAAGAGCTGCCGATAACCCTTACAGCAGAAGAAAATTATGGCGTAGCGTTTTTATACTGGGAGATTGTCTCTGGAACAGCAGTTTTAACAGACCCTACAGATGTATTGTGGGCCATAGATTTATCCGGAGACTTGTCGGTGATCGCCCATTTTGGAATCCCAGTTCCTCCAGAAGATGTGGTGTTTAATGTTGAGCCGATTGGGTCTGGAGGCATCGTCTTGGATGGCGTTTCTATCGATTCATATCCCTCAACGGAATCTCTCACTGTGAGCGGTCACACTATACAAGCTGTAAGTAGCGGTCAGTGGTGGCAGTTTTCGCATTGGTCATCAACGCCTATTGAGAATGTGGTCAGTCCCGACATGAATGCCTCAAATGCCAATATAGAAATCACTTTGCCTGGTTTTGTCACAGCGCACTTCACTTACATTGAACATACAGAATTGGAAGTAGAGGTACAGCCGTCACAAGCTGGAGCCGTCTCTATTTACAATACAGCATATGTTGACGATTATTGGACAAGTGGTTTGGTCACAGATGGTCCCCTTATTTTTAAGGCGATTGAGGCTGATCAATGGGAGTTTGACAGGTGGATTGTTCAAGAAACAGAGCCTTCTCCAAACGAAAGGAATCCTGAAATGGCTTTAAATCTTGAAGGTGTTCCTTTTGAAAGCGTTGTGGCATTATTTAAAGAAGTGGAATTCAGTTTGTTTATTCCCAACGCTTTTACACCTGACAATGATGGCGTCAATGACAGCTTTCTTCCTTTAGGCGAAGGCTTCACTGCTGATCAATATAGATTTACTGTTTTGAATCGGTGGGGTGAGGTTGTCTTTGACACCACGAATCCTGACATGCCTTGGGTTGGTCAAAACACCAATGAGGGAGGAAATCATTTTGTGTCAGATGGAGTCTACATGTACACCGTTACCGCACTAGGTTCTCATGATTTAAGTTCATCAACCTTTAGAGGTTTTGTGACTGTCGTGCGTTAAGATTCTGAGTTGTTTTCACATAGATATGATGCCCCAAGAAAGCTGCGGGTATACAAATCAAAACGTCGCTCAATTGGTACCACACGGGGTGGGGTATCAGTATTGAATTCCGGATACTTCCAGCAATCATAAGACTACCAACTGCTAATGCTGGTATCCGCTGTGTGTGTCCTGAAAACAGCGATGCAAGATACGCGGAGATCATTGTTCCCGTAGTGTGTGCAAGCAGAAGCATGAGAAATGCGCCAGTTGGGAGCGTCTCGATAAATGCGGCAAACGCTTGGGGCTCTGTGATGTTTGGTACGTCTTTGTACGCAGTAAAAATATGATGTCCATATCTTTCTATACCGAATCCTGCCAGTCCTCCAATGATTAACCCGAGCACTGTGCTGATTAAATCTCTAAAAAATTTCATGGTAAGCAATTACATGTTACGACGGTAAGCGCCACCCACTTCAAACATAGCTTCTGTAATTTGACCCAAGGAAGCGACTTTGACTGCTTCTATGAGTTCTTCGAAAATATTTCCCTGAGTCACAGCGACTTTTTGGATGTTAGTCAGTGTCTCGGCTGTATGCTGATGCATTGATTTGTGCAATGCTTGCAAATTTCGCAGTTGAATTTGCTTCTCTTTCTCAGTTGCTCTAATGACTTCTCCAGGAATGATTGTCGGAGAGCCATTCTGATTTAAAAATGTATTCACACCTACTATTTCATATTCTCCTGTGTGTTTTAGGGTTTCGTAGTGAAGCGATTCTTCCTGAATACGTGAACGTTGGTACATCGTCTCCATCGCACCTAAAACACCACCGCGCTCAGTGATTCTGTCGAATTCAAGGAGAACAGCCTCCTCAACCAGATCTGTCAGCTCTTCCATGATGTATGAGCCTTGCATCGGATTTTCATTCATCGCCAACCCAAGTTCTTTGTTAATGATCAACTGAATGGCCATAGCCCGACGAACGGACGCTTCTGTTGGTGTTGTAATGGCCTCGTCATATGCATTTGTATGAAGGGAATTGCAGTTGTCGTAAATCGCATACAAAGCTTGTAAAGTTGTTCTGATGTCGTTGAAGTCGATTTCTTGCGCATGTAACGAACGACCAGAAGTTTGTATGTGATACTTGAGCATCTGTGCTCTTGGCGCTGCGTCATATTTCTCTCTCATTGCTTTGGCCCAAATTCTTCTAGCAACCCTTCCTATGACAGCGTATTCTGGATCTACGCCGTTTGAGAAAAAGAAACTGAGATTTGGCCCAAATTCGTTGATGTCCATACCTCGACTCAAATAGTATTCGATGTATGTAAATCCATTTGAAAGCGTGAAAGCAAGTTGAGTGATTGGATTTGCGCCTGCTTCTGCGATGTGATATCCGCTGATTGAGACTGAGTAAAAATTTCGGACGCGATGATCGATAAAGTATTGTTGTACATCCCCCATTAATCGAAGGGCGAATTCTGTTGAAAAGATACAGGTGTTTTGTGCTTGGTCTTCTTTAAGAATATCTGCTTGTACAGTTCCTCTTACTGAAGTTAGCGCTTCGTTTTTAAGTCGCGCATAGGTGGTTTGATCAAGGATTTCATCACCCGTGCATCCGAGCAGCATGAGACCCAATCCATTGTTCCCTTCAGGAAGTTCTCCATCATAGTGTGGACGTTCTATGCCTTGGTCATCCCATTTTGTTTTCAGGGTTTTTTCAACGTCAGCTTCCAGTCCGTTCTCTATAATATATTTCTCACAGGTTTGATCTATGGCAGCATTTAAGAAAAAGGCCAGAACCATAGGGGCAGGGCCATTGATGGTCATCGATACACTGGTGGAAGACGCGCATAAGTCAAACCCACTGTAGAGTTTTTTTGCGTCATCAAGAGAGCAAATACTGACGCCTGCATTCCCCACTTTCCCATAGATGTCAGGTCTTTTATCTGGGTCGTTTCCATACAGAGTCACCGAATCAAAAGCGGTCGACAGTCTTTTTGCAGGCATCCCTAAAGACACATAGTGGAACCGTTTGTTTGTTCTTTCAGGCCCTCCTTCTCCAGCAAACATTCTTGTTGGATCCTCACCCGTCCTTTTAAAGGGGTATATCCCCGCAGTGTAGGGAAAAGAACCTGGAAGGTTTTCCTGAGTTGCATATTTGACTAACTCATTCCACCCAGTGAATGAGGGCAGAGCAACTTTTGATATGAGGTTTTTGGAAAGTGAGGTTTGTTTTGTTGGAATCTGGATTTCTTGCCCTCTGACCATATAACTAAAGACATCTTCTTTGTACCTGGTCTTTAATTCCGGCCAATCCTCTAGCCATGCGAGTATTTTTGGATCAAGCTCGAGTTTTAATTCATTGGCTTTTGATGAGACGCTCGATTTTGTGATTTCATCAGATTCGAATTCTTGGGCAGCTTTTTGAAGGGCTTGTAATCTGCCTGCAACTTCTGATTGTTTGAGACTCCACTTGTCATAGGACCTTATACAATCTGTAATTTCACTCAAATACCTCACCCGAGCAGGGGGGATGATAAACGCTTTTTCGCTTTGAGTTGTGGGGCCTCTTTTTTGCTTGGAATCAAATTGAGCATCTGCTTTATCAACAAGCGCTTTGATTAATACTTCGTAGAGAAAATTTGTTCCTGGGTCGTTAAATTGACTGGCAATTGTTCCAATAATTGGGAGTTCTTCGTCTTTGGCATCCCAGAGGTCGTGGTTGCGTTTATATTGCTTCCGCACATCTCTAAGCGCATCCTGTGCGCCACGTTTGTCTGACTTGTTGATGGCGACAACATCTGCAAAGTCCAGCATATCAATTTTCTCAAGTTGTGTCGCAGCACCAAACTCGGGCGTCATAATATATAGCGCTACATCGCTATGCTCCATGATTTCGGTGTCGCTTTGGCCTATTCCAGATGTTTCAAGGATAATCAAATCAAATTCTGCAGCTCTCAATACATTTAATGCCTCAGCAACATGCTTTGATAAGGCTAAGTTTGACTGACGTGTCGCAAGAGATCGCATATACACTCTTTCGTTATGTATTGCGTTCATTCGGATTCGATCCCCCAATAGCGCACCTCCAGTTTTGCGTTTAGAAGGATCGACAGAAACCAGTGCGATGCGTTTTTCAGGAAAATCAGCCAAGAAACGACGTACGAGTTCATCCACCATGGATGATTTTCCAGACCCTCCTGTACCTGTAATGCCTAGAACGGGGACTTGTGGTAATTCTGAGTATACACTTTCGAAAGCCTTTGAAAAGGCATCAGCATCGTTCTCAGCGGCAGTGATTGTTCTCGCAATGTCACGAATATTCTTCCCCCCTAAACGTTCAATGGCACCGTCTAAATCCTCAATGGAAGGCACTGTTTCA